>JACQXX010000029.1 GCA_016208495.1 Acidobacteriota bacterium
CATCCCTCATCCTTCATCCTTCATCTTCATCCCTCATCCCTTCAGTTGTGCGGCTGGCATCATAAATTCAAGTGCCTGAATGATATAATTTCGCAATTCAACCCGATCAACGACTGCATCCAGCATCCCATGGTCAAGCAAAAATTCAGAGGTTTGAAACCCCGGCGGCAATTTTTGGCGAATGGTTTGTTCAATCACTCGCGGTCCGGCAAATCCAATCAACGCACCTGGTTCAGCAATATTCAAATCGCCGAGCATCGCGTAGCTCGCCGTCACTCCCCCGGTTGTCGGATCGGTCAGGATTGAAATAAACGGCAATTTGGCGTCATCAAGCCGGGCCAGTGCGGCACTGATTTTGGCCATTTGCATCAAACTGAGCGTTCCTTCCATCATTCGGGCACCGCCTGATGCCGAAGTAATCACAATCGGACAGCGTTTAGCAATTGCCCGCTCGATAGCCCGTGTGATTTTCTCGCCTACAACCGCCCCCATGCTTCCGCCGATGAACTCATACACCATCACACTCATCACGACGGGGAATCCATTGACCTTCCCTTCGGCATTGAGCACCGCTTCGTTGTAACCAGTGGCCGCCCGTGTGGAGGCCAGTCGGTCTTTGTAGGGCTTGGTATCAACAAAATTTAGCGGGTCGGTTGAAAGCACATTCTCGTCAAAAAGTTCATAGCTCCCCTCGTCAAACATCATCTCTAACCGATACCGGGCTGAGAGCTTCATGTGATGCCGACAATGCGAACAGACATTCCAGTTGGCCATCAAATCCTTTTTGAAGATCGTCGTGTTGCATTTTGGGCATTTGACAAAGAGCCCTTCAGTTTTCACGGTGCGTTCAGCCGCTGCGGGCAGGTCTTCAGTTGCTTTTTTCTTGCGCTTAAACCAGGTCATGAAAAGATACCGCCTGTGATGAATTATGAATTATGAATTATGAATTATGAGGAAAGTTAAGTATCTGTAATACAATGAGATATCCTTCCGCAATTCATCATTCATCATTCGTAACTGGTAATTGGATAATGTGCTGGGAATGTAGGCACTCAGGAAGCCAGCAGAGCATACACGATTGGCACGCTAAGGAAAACCCAGGAAATCTGTCTGGGGCGGAAGACATCGGGCTGAAGAAGTCGGGTTGAAGAAAACGGGCTGAAGACATTGGGCTGAAAACATCGGGCTCAGGGTATTGAACCCGTTTTCTTCAGCCCCAAGCCCTCAGCCCTGGTATTTTCAGCCCTGGTTTCTAGCGCTTGGGGCTGGAAGATTCACAAGCTCAATCCGGGTTGTGACCAAGTTCCCGAAGCTGCTGTTTCAGCCGTTCGATTGCTACTTGTTGCTCTCGGATTACCGCCTGAGCCGCTTCTTTTTCAGCTCGTTCACGTTCTTTCTCAGCTCGTTCACGGCGGCGTTCAATATCAAGTTCAGCAAACGTCAGGAATCTTTCTCCGTCAGGCCGATAAATATGAAGTGTCTCTGGGGTTCTCTCAAAACGAATCCCCAATCGTGGGCTCACCCATCCCTGCATCAGATTGATTTTTTGGAGGCGCTGATTGACCCGCTCCCATCCGAACAAAGTATTGGTCTGGGGCGAGTAGATATAATATTCCTCAACGCCGTGGTGTTCATAGAACTCTTCCTTGGCTCGCATCTCTTCATAAGAATTGCCTGGTGAAAGGATTTCAAACACAATCTGGGGGGCGACGCCACCTTCTTCCCACTGCTTATAAGAACTGCGGTTTCCTTTTGGCCGTCCCAATGCAACCAAAATATCCGGTGACTGTTTGGTCGACGACATTTTCTCAATCGGATACCAGAAGATATTGCCGCCGACAAAATCATTGGGCAGCATCACATCCAGACCCTCTTTCACCGTCACAATCCATTCAAACTGTTGGGTGTTATCAGCCATCGGAAGACCATCACTTTCCGGATAGTAAATTTCATCCTGGTATAACGGATTGGCTGGTGTTGACATAAGGACCTCCCCCTTGTGGGTACTTCTGAAGACGGGGCTCTGAACTTCTACCGCAATCAAAAGATGCTTTCGCGTTCTTCCAGGCCACGGTCGAGCAGTCCGCGAATGGCATCTTTGACCACATCCACTTTCTTTTGAATCACTTCATCCCAATCGTCAGGGTCGCCTCGGAAATGGAGCGGTTTCCCGAAATAGATTGAATATTTAGTCGGATACGGCACCACGCCGAGTGCCCCAAGCCAGGGAAAGGTCGGAGTAATTGGAAAATACGGCAGCCCCAGCAAGTTCGCCAGCGGTTTGACATCCACAAAGCTCGGCGCCTGTTCTTCGCCGCCAATCACGCCCACCGGCACAATCGGGGTTTTGGTCTCCAGCGCCAGCCGCATAAACCCAAGCCCAAACTGCATCAATTTATACCGATCTTTCCAAAGCTTGCCCGAACCACGGATGCCTTCCGGAAATACGGTGATGGCTTCTCCCCTTTCAAGCAGGCGCTTACAGTTGAGCGGATCACCGACAATACCGCCATGACGGGTAAGGAAATTTCCAATGACTGGCAATGTTGTAAACCAGCGCTCAACCATCGCTCGTGGCATCCGTGGCGGCTTACCTTCCATCAACAGAGCCACTCCGATCATGACCCCATCAATCGGTAATTGCCCGCTGTGATTGGAAATCAGGAGCACTCTTCCGGGTGGGATGTTCTCGATGCCATGAGTAGTCACTCGAAAATAGTGATTATACAGCCAGTTAAATACAGTATAGCCGTAGCGCGCATTCATGGGGTTGAGCCCCCAGGCGTCAAACCCATATTCATTCAATTCTGACGGCACCTGCCGAATCCGTCGCTCAACGGCTGGTGACACCATCGGGTCAAGCAGCGTTGAGAGCAATCCTCGGGTGGCTTCACGATGGAGCGGCGTCAGCGCCAGCTCTTTCAAATGCTCAATCAGGGTTGGTGGCGGTGAGTCGGGTTCAACTTCAACTTTGATGCGCCTGGCTCGCGAAACACGTCTTTTGGCAGGTTTTTCCGGAGCTTCCACCACGGGTTCATCTTTTTTGACAACCCGAAGCGATTGTTTCTTCGCGGCAACCTCCGTGGTCGAGGAAATCCCCTTCCGTGCCCTGGGTTTCGCTGATTTAAGTGGAGCCACAACCTGTGGTTCAGGGACCGCTGGTACCGGCTCAAGAATTGGTGTTTTCGCTCGTGTCCGTTTGGCCGCTGGTGCGTTGGCTGCCGAAAGCGTTTCAACCGCGGCGATAGCTTCTGGTTCGGTAACGACAAATTGTGGTGCAGCCTGGGATTCAACCGCCTGAGCAGCGTTATCCAGGGTATCGGTCTTACGGGAACGTGGTCGCGGCATAAAAAAACCTCACTCAAGGTCACAGGCCTGGAAGATATATAGCATTTCAGAAAAATGTTCAGAGTATCGTCTTTAGACGAGAGGATTTTATCATTCGTGCCACCTGGCAAACCTCACGCCTGAAGGCGTTACTCTGAGCAGGAATCTTTTTCTGAAAGGCTATGGAAGAAAAGAGAAACCGGCGTGGGGCAACTGACACTTGAATTAAGCTATTTGTTGGCTTCTTCGTCAACTACCAAACTGAATCGTTTCCCAGTTGTTTCGACCCATCGGCGGCAGTTCTGGTCATAGTGCTCAAATTTCTGATTCAGCCGGTCGGCCTGAGCCGGGTCAACTCCCGACTCAAGCCATTGCTCCTGCTCTTTCAAAATGGCCATCAATTCCTGCTTAATCCGATCTGATTCAGACTCAAGCCGCGGAGATTTTGCCAGAACCGCCTGGGCCTCGCGATTTTTGGCTTTGCATTGCTCACGAACCGGTGGCGTCAATTCTTCAGTTTCAAACCGGGTGCGAATGTCCTTAAATGTCTTTTCCGAAGTATTGATTGCTTCCACAAACTGACTCACTGGTCCGCTGGAATCTTCGCTAAACCAGAGACTCGATCCAGCCCGAAACTGGTGCAGCGACAACCGTGGGCCATCGTACCGCCAGACCAGCACACCAAATGAAGCAATTACCAGTGCCAGCGCCACCACCTGCCCGATGATCCAACCCGCGGGCGTTTTTTGCTCTCGTGGCGGCGAATACGGAATCAGCCACCCGGCCAGCCCACCGGCAACCAGCCCACCGATATGGGCCGAGGCCGACACGGGCAAGATAAAAGTGAGCACCAGATTGATCAACAACAAGGAATTAAGCGAACTGAGCATGTTTTTGCGCAGCAAAGGCGGAATGACGTTTGGATACCTGAGGGCAAAAACATAGAGCGTTCCAAACAACCCGAACAGTGCCCCCGAAGCCCCGGCGCTGGGATTGGGGCTGGCCACATAACTGGCGAAAATACTGAAGATCCCGGTGAAAATATAAATCACGACAAACCGGGCAGATCCATAGAGTGATTCAAGGCGCGGCCCCAGTGTCCAGAGCGCATAGCAGTTAAACCCCAAATGAATGAGCCCAATGTGCAGAAACATCGGTGTGACCAGCCGCCAGTATTCCCCGTTGCGAATCAGGTCATTTTGCTTTGCCCCAAACGCCATTAACACTGCCGGGTCGGTGGTACTCCCGGCAAACATCATCAGCACAAAAATCAGAAGATTGATGGCGAGAAAAATGTAGGAAAACAGCGCCTTCCGAAAAAAGAAAGCCCGAATGAAGCGGTTGATTTCCTGTTCTTCAAGAAATTCAGGATTCACCGCACCGCATTCGAGGCATCGTGGAACCGCATTTGGTGTCAACTGATGGCAGTTATGACAGACACGGGTTTGGGGATTTGGGAGTTCAGGATTGCTTGACACTGGTTTTTTTAGGGTTCGGGGTTCAGGGTTCGGGGTTCAGGGTTCGGG
>JACQXX010000030.1 GCA_016208495.1 Acidobacteriota bacterium
CTGCCATTCCGGCCAGATATACTGCTTCCCGGCCTTGATCATTTGGAAATTTGAGTATTGTTTTTTTCATATCTTCCCATTTTTCCTGATCGGGCCTTCTTTTGTCACCTCACTTTCTCAATTGGTAAAACACGAGATTCTTCATTCTCAATTCTTCATTCTTATGACGGCTTCATATCTTAAACTCTTTCGCACCGGAGAACTCCATGACCGGGCTGACCAGCTTGAGGCAATGCTCGAAAGCTGCAACATCTGTCCGCGCGACTGTTTTATTAACCGCCTTGAAGACCAGATCGCAAAATGTTTTTCTGGTCGCTTGCCGGTTGTCTCGACCTACACACCGCACTTTGGTGAAGAACCAGTCCTGATTGGCACACGTGGTGCCGGCAATATTTTTCTGGGTAACTGTAACCTCCGGTGCGTCTATTGCCAGAACTTCCAAATCAGCCAGAACCCGAAAATCGAACGCAAAAACGAAGTCACCCACGAAGAAATGGCGGCCATGATGCTCAAGTTGCAGGCTCATGGCTGCCACAACATCAATTTTGTGTCGCCAACACACTTTGTCCCGCAAATTGTCCGCGCGCTGGTGATTGCGGTTGAACAGGGATTGCACCTGCCGATTGTCTATAACACCAATGCCTATGACTCGGTGGAAGTGCTGCGCTTGCTCGATGGAATTGTGGATGTGTATTTGCCCGATTTGAAATACAGCGACGAAGAGATGGGCCAGGAATTTTCCAAAGTTGAGGGCTATGTCACCCATGCCCGGGCAGCGATTGCGGAAATGCACCGTCAGGTTGGAACTGATCTTCAGTTTGGGGAAGATAACCTGCTCAAACGCGGGTTGATTATTCGGTTGCTCGTTTTACCAAACAATATCGGCGGAATTTGTGAATCGTTGCAGTGGATTCACGACACGCTTTCACCTGATGTTGCGCTCTCGGTTATGGCGCAGTATTACCCGACCAACAAAGTTCCACGGGATGATTCAATTGGCGAACGATATATGCTCCTCAATCGGCGGGTTGGATTTGGCGAGTACGCGCGGGTGCTTGATACAATGGAACGGCTCGGGATGCGCGAAGGCTGGCAACAGGAAATTGAAAGCGCTTCAACCTATTACCGCCCGGATTTCAGTAACCCGGAATTGCCGTTTGAGGATATTCGCGACTTTGTAAAACCAGTTATTCGTCAGTAGTCCACTCAGTTTATTTCCTTGAGTGGCTTGATTCTCTGAACCCTGAATCCTGAAACCCAAATCCTAAATTCTTGCTGTTCGCTCAAATTTTGAATGGTTTTTGAAAAATGAGGGTGATTGATCCCCAACGGGGATACCTGCATCAGCCGTGGGTCAGCGTCAGCGCCACCCACGGCTGTTTGGAGGGATCCTGTGCCGGGATGCAGGTCAAGTTGAAGGTTCAGAAGCATCCCAAATTTGAGCGAACGGTAAGTAAATTGTCTCATTGGTGTTCAGTTTTTCGACGCGGCACAGTGGTCGTAGCCTGATTGATCCGATTTCCACCTTGAGATATAGATTTTGGTGAATCAGCGGCTTCTTTCGATTTTTCTCCTGAACCGACAAATACCCAATAAGCGGAAATTCCCAGTGCCGCCAGGATTCCAAGCACCGCAAACAAATGACCAGTCAGAATCTTGAGTGGATACCCAAGCATCAGGATATAACTGCGAATGTAGCGGTACTCAATTGGCAAAATGATAAAAGCCAACCCTAGCAAAACACAAAACACAATCAGGCGAACATAAAAAGGCATATTGGGTACCAGCGAAAAAACTGTCTTTGTCAGAACACATCTACCCGGTCGTTTTTTTCCTCAGCGGGCGGGGTTCTGGTTGATTGACAATCGGCAGCAGGTCAGTGGTGGGTTCAATGACATTGATCAGTGCCTCAGCATTTGGTTCCATTAAGCGTGGATTCGTATTTCTGGCAGGAAGCGGCTCAGGTGATTTTTGGAGCTCAGGTGAGCGTTCTTCGCTTTCTTGGGCCTGGGCAAACAGAACCACGGATAGAAGTCCACAGGCAATCATGAAAAGAAACCCGAGCATTCCCAATCCGGCCAGGATCTTCCCCTGCTCGAACATCATTTTGTAAACAATCCCATACAAAATAAGTCCAATGATTCCACAGCCAAATACACTCAAGGCCAGCATGCCCCATCGCTCAAGTTTTTCCTTCCGGGCCCGCATATTTTCTCTCAGGTCAGGTTCAAGTTGATCATTCACCAACTGTTCAATTTGATCCAAACCGAGGCCACAGGACCGGCAAAACTTTTGATTTGGCGAAGACTCTTTTCCACAACCAGGGCAAAACATACGACACCTCCGCTGGTAAAAGAAGATTGGCAGAGTAGCTCATACATTGACCGAACCGCCGCCAGTCTTCACTTTGATCCTCGTGACCACTGGAAGCCAAACTGGTAATGCTGGTCAGCCTGCGAGGCACGCTGGAAGTACCGCTCTTCCTTAATGATTTCGAGCCCGTTTGGTGTACGCTGAATCAAACAGGCAGCACACAGAATTTGATTTGGCTCCGGATTATTGAGCCACATAAAAATTTCATTTCCGTGCTGGTCGCGGATCGTCACTCGACCATTGACGGATCGAAAATCATCCGCACCTTCATACAGAAGCCCAAAAATCATCACTCGATTGATTAAATCCGGGCGGTAAATGTAGAGATTCTCCCCGTCAGCCGCGGCCCCTGAGCGGTCATCTTTATCCAGGAAAATAAATGGTGGCTCATTGCGCGCCCCAAAGTATCCTCCGAGCGGCTGAATCACCCCTTTATCTCCATTGATCAGTTCAAACATACACCCAAGATCCAAATCCGGTGCCGCCGCCGCTTTTCCAAATCCGAAAAATCCCTTGCTGGCATTGGGGTTATCCCAGTTGAGATTGATATGGATTGGTCGCCCACCGACTTCTTTCTTTAAACTCACGGCTTTGCGGTCGCCTTTTTTCTCCAACGTGACTTTGGTTGGACCAGCCGGAGGTGGCGGAGGTGGTGGCGCCATGGGTGGAATTCCCATCATTGGCGGTGGTGGTTGTGGTGGGTAAGCCGGCGGCATCGGCGGGGCTGGATAGGCCGGTGGTGGCGGTGGATAGGCTGGTGGTGGTGGGTAGGCTGGTGGCGGATACGCTGGCGGTGGTGCTGGATACGGCGACATCACCGGCGGTGGTGGATAGGACGGAGGCCCTGCCGGTGGAGCTAACGGTTGCGTCACGGGGGCTGGTGGCGGCGGATACGAAGGCGGTGAAGAAAGTGGCGTGGTTGCCGCAGGTGATTGAAATGGGGCGGTCGGGGCTGGCGGAGTATACGGCGGTGGACTGATCGGCGGAGGTGGCGCTTGAATCGGAGGCGGTGGTGGTGGTGGTGAGGGGTGCGGCGTTTCGCTGCCTCCAAAATGTTTGAGCAACGCGCTCAGCCCACCGCTAAACCCCTGGCCGACTGTCCCAAACCGCCAGACGTCCTTGAAATAAATTTCAGCAACAATGATGGCCTTCTCGGTACCGAAATCTGACCCGGCAAACCGAAACATCACAATGGGCTGGCCCTGCACAACAATCTGAAACTGGCCTTGTGACAACTCAGCCATTGTTCCATCGCCGTCAAGCGTAGCGGTAAACACAAGTTTTCGAATGGTTTGGGGGAGTCGCGAGACATCCACGGTAAACCGTTCGCGATTGCTGCCAGTGTTTCCAACCAGGATGAGCGCGCCTTCCGGTGACTGTTTCTGGTTATAGAAAATGAAATATCGGTCGTCTGAAAGCTGATTGCTGGCATCCACGCCAAAACAACTGATGTCAACAACCCTCGAACCGGGAAAGGTCAACTGGATTTCAACATCAATGGTCTGAGCAGGTGTCAGGTCCGACAATTTTGATTTCTGCCCACGGATAAACTCTTTCATATTCACCGCCCTTTTTTGAAAGATTCTATCGGTTTTGATACCAGTTTTTAGTCAGTAGTCAGTAGTTCACTAAATTCGTCTGATTAAACCACTTGACTCTTTTCTAATACCAGGTGTTTATTGCAATGTGGTGTTAGTTCCTGGCTCTTGGTTCCTGGAAAATATTGACTGTCAATCGCCATTGTAACTCAGCAAATCGCAGATTCAACCGGTGAAAATTCAACGCCTTCAAAGACATCTGCCAGTGCAAAGCGGCCTTCGATGGAAGCCAGCTCGAAACTGTTTTCAAGACCGGAAATGATGTACGTCTGCCAGTTTCCATCATCTGTGCGGGCAAAGAGCGTGATGGTTGGTGACTCCTGAGCAATCACCACATATTCCCGCAAACTGGGAATTTCCTGATATGCCCTCCCTTTGACGTTTAAATCACGATCAACCGAGTCTGGCGAGAGAACTTCCACTAAAATTGTTGGATTGACCAGGGTATCAAAACCACTGACTTTTTCGCCCTGGATGTCTCCGCAGACAACGCTGGCATCCGCGTAACGATAGGGAGGTAGCGCTGGTACTTTGATTGGTTGATCAGCAGTGAACGGGCGGCATCGTTTTCCACGAAGATGCTCACGAAGAAGTCCGAATATATTTCCAGAAATTGTGCTATGGGCAAAACTTCCACCACTCATGCAGATAATTTCGCCGTCCCAGTACTCATAGCGGCTCATGCCGACCCGTTCAATCGCAAAATATTCTTCAAGTGTGTAGAGTGTGATTCGGGGAATTCTGGCTGATGACATAGGGGGTTTTACTCCTTGTGGGCCTCGTCAGAGGGCTTCTCGGTGGCGACAACCTGCTCCTTATGGATTTGGCGGTAGCGTTTTTGAGCAGCGATGGCTTGTTCCTGGTGTTCCTGGTAGTAGTGCCGGTGATAGGCGGCGATTTCTTCCTTGTGCGTCTCGCGGTAGCGTTTTTGGGCAGCGGCGATTTCTTCCTTGTGCGTCTCGCGGTAGCGTTTTCGGTAGGCGAGGCGAGCTTCCCGATGTGCCTCGTAGGATCGTTTGTTGTGGGCGGCTTCAGCTTCTTTATGGGTCGCGGCATAGCGCCGGCGTGTTTCCTGGTGCTGGTCACGATTGGTCGCGCGCCAATCGCGTGCCAGTTCTGCCGCTTGCTGCCGAGCACAGTCCCGACACCGAAAATCAAAGCCGTCAAGGCTCGTCGGCTCACGCGTGAACTCCGACACCGGCTTCGCCTCACGGCAGTGAGTGCAGACTTTATAGTCACAGACCGGACACCGGCGGGGTTGAAAATTGGGCGGATTGGGTTTCTTCGGGACGCCTCTCGGTATCCGACGGCGGGCGAGATATTCCCGTTGTCGGTCAGCGCGACAGGTCTTGCATTCCACCTGGAGGCCGTCGATGGCGCGCTTGTCCGGGTAAAAGTCGGCGGGTGGTTTGGCCTGCTCGCATTGGGTGCAAACTTTGATCTGGCAATTGGGACAAATTCGGTGGCACCGTTTTCTGGTCGTGACGCTCATTGGTGAAAACCTCTTCAAGTCATTGGATTCAAAGGAATGGGTCACCCGGATGAGCCATCATTCCGGCTGCCGGTTTCCTCAATTGCCGGCGGTCGAGTGCGGGCTTCGGTTCGCTGGCGTTGGCGGCGCTCGGCTATCGCGTCCTTGTGGGTCGCATAGTAGGTCTGGTTGTAGAGCCGCCGGCGGTCACGGTCAGCCTCGGAGCCCTGCCGGGCGCGGGCCTGGATTTCTTCCTTGTGGGCTACGTAATACTGCTTTTCGCGCGCCGTAACTTCGGCGCGGTTGATCTCACGGTGGTGCTTGCGGCGGGCCAGGATCGTCTCACGATGGGTTTCGTAATACTCCCGCTGCCGGGCGGCAATCTCCACCTGGTGCGATTCGCGATAGAGCTGGCTCGCCGCCCGGCAGCGGTCGCGGTTCGCCGCGCGGTAGCGGCGACGGCGGTCGCGGTTCGCTTCCCGGTTCGTCGCCGCGTGGGTTTGGGCATACCGCCGCGCCGCTGCCCGCCAACGGTCGCGGTCAGCCTCGGAGGCCTGCCGGGCGCGGGCCAGGATTTCTTCCTTGTGGGCCGCGTAATACTGCTTTTCGCGCGCTGTGACTTCGGCGTGGTTGGCCTCGCGGTGGTGCTTGCGGCGGGCCAGGATCGCCTCGCGGTGGGTTTCGTAATACTGCCGGTTGCGAGCAGCGGCCCGCACTTTGCGGAGCTCGTCGTCGCGCCGAACCGACGCACACTGTGGACAGTCGTCACGTCCGCAATCGGGACACATTTCGGAAACCTGGGTTCGGGTGGGACTGCTCATAATCGCTCTCCTGGGGCGGGAATATCGCGCCGGGGCCGTCGGCCTCGCGCCCGCCAATCATACCCAATACGGGCGGGTGACGACCAGAATTCGGCGGCCTGATTGGTCTCACGGCGGGAGACCAATCGCAAGATGTTATGTTCACCTGGCATGAATTTAACTGTCATTGTCCGCCAAACAGCCATCAAGCTTCAAGGACCAGCCGACGCAGGAGTTCCACGGGTGGTTCGCCGTGGGCCAGGACTTGATTGTGGAAGTCGCCAAGTGAAAAGTCACTTCCCTGCTGACGGCGAAACTCTTCGAGCAACGATTGAAACTGCCATTTCCCCCAACTGTAAACCAAAACAAACGGGTCACGCATATAGCGATGGGCTTCCATTCGAGCCAGTACCGGTTCCTGCCAGACTTCCTTTTGTAAAAAGGCTTCAGCTTCGGCCACGGTCATGCCTTCGGTGTGCATCCGCGTGGCCGCAATCACCCGGCCAATCCGTAACAAGGCATCAAATTCCTGGAAAAGAAACAACTGCGGGTCATCATCCCAAAACCCCTGCTCCGCCATCATTTGCTCGCAGTAATGGGCCCAGCCTTCGACAAACGTCATACTGCTAAAGGATTTGCGAACGGCTGACGGAGTCAATGCCCAGTGCAATCCCTGGACGAAATGTCCCGGATAGGCTTCGTGGACAATCGTGGTCTGGCGCATCATACGGCTATGGGCGCGTAACATTTCAGCTTGCTCATTTGAACAGGCTTTTGGATCCGGAAGCGTCACAAAAAAGAAACTCGGTAATTCAGCTTTTTCAAAGGGACCGGTGCGCTCAATGGCGGCAATGGTGATGTCACGCAAAAACGGTGGCATTTCCTCCATCCGCAGTTCACCCGGCGGCACATCAACCAGCTTTTGATCCAGAATGAACTGTCGAGCCGCGCCGAGTTCGTGGGCATAGGCTGGGAGCACATCGTGAACCGTCGGCTGGTCACGTTCAGAGAGGTGTTTGACGCATTCCCACACCGTTTCGCAAGAGCCGATTCGAGCCACCAGCTCGTGCATTCGCGCCTGGGTCTGGTGAAGTTTTTCAGTGGCAACCGCTACAATTTCCTCAACCGGTGTGGTGATGTGTTCTTCGGCCCGCAGTTTGGCGGCAAAGACATCATGCCCCAGCGCAAAACTGCCTGAGCTTCGAGGCCGAACGCTGGTTTCAAGCCAGGTAAGCATGTCCCGATAGATGTCCACCACCTGATCGTTGGCATCATACCCCTGACGCCGCAACTGTGAATCCGAGACATTGTCCAGAACTCGGGTTACATCGTGCTCAAAAAACCACAGGCCACCGTCAAATTCGGTTAATGCGGCTTCAACAAACGAATGTGGAATACCGACCAGAGGCTGCAAACCTGATGTGTGAAGCGGCAAGGCTGGCGGGTCACTCAGTTCAGCTTCAAGATGCTGCCGGCCAAGATTCAGGAGTACCGGAATCTGGCGCAACCGGGCAATAAAGGCGTGGGCACGTTCATCAAGCGGGGCATAGGGACGGGTGATCAATCCGTGAATCGAGCGCGTCGCCAGATCATTATAAAAACATGGGTCACGCCGCCAGACCCGCAACACGTCCAGGTCAAGTTGTCGGGCAAAGATTTTGTTGGACAAAATGGTGTGATCCACCTGGCGCCCAGTGTCCAGCGATTCAATCGAAATCGCGGCCAGATCCTGACGCGCTGATTCCAACCAGGCACGCTGAACCTCAATCGCGCTGGCTGACAGGTCATCCAGTTCAGTATTGAAGTCATGATGTCCGAGCAGTGTGGCATTGACCGGATGAAACCGGTTGTATTCATTCAGAAAACGGCTGACAAACTGGTCAAAAACATTCATTGGGGTTCTGGTTCTTGGTTCTTAGTTTTTGGTGCTTGGTGCTTGGTTCTTGGAAAGATATGGTTCCTAAGGAATGGACACAAAATAACTTGGTCAACTGAAACAAACTCTATCGGAAGTCAAAAACTCACCACAGAGGACACAGAGGAACACAGAGGAACACAGAGGGTTCGGTTGATTGATTTTCCTCTGTGTTCCTCTGTGTCCTCTGTGGTGAAAAAATGATGAAGTTATTTAATTTTCATTCCTAAGCACCACGCACCAGTCACTTTAGAATTTTTCAGCGACTGATTTTGCCTGCAGGAACAGCAACAAATAATCACGGCCACCAGCTTTCGAATCGGTGCCAGACATATTGAAGCCGCCAAACGGATGCACATCAACCAGCGCGCCGGTGCATTTGCGGTTCAGGTACAGGTTGCCGACGTGGAAATCCACCCGGGCACGTTCCAACCGTTCACGACGTTGCGAATAAAGCGCCCCAGTCAGACCAAATTCGGTGTTGTTGGCAATGTCGAGCGCATTGTCAAAATCTTTGGCTTTGATCAGTGCGAGCACCGGGCCAAAGATCTCTTCCTGTGAAATGCGTGCCTGAGGGTCAACATCCGCGATCACGGTCGGCTGGATGAAATACCCGTTGCCGGCTTCTTCGAGTTTGCCACCACCAGCCACCACGCGGCCCTCGCCTTTTCCAATTTCGATGTATTCAAGAATTGAAGTGTAGGCGCTCTTGCTCGCCACCGGACCAGTGAAGTTGCGTGGATCCGTGGTCGGACCAACCGTCAATTTCTGGGTGCGTTCCACGACGCGCTCAAGCACAGCGTCATAGACGTCTTCAACAATCACCGCCCGTGAACAGGCTGAACACTTCTGACCAGAAAACCCAAACGCCGCCGCCACAATCCCTTCGGCAGCAGCATCGAGGTCGGCGGTTTCATCCACGACAATCGTGTCTTTTCCGCCCATTTCGGCCACGACGCGCTTGATCCAGAGCTGACCCGGAGAGCGTTTTGCGGCCAGTGCGTTAATCCGCAAGCCAATTTCCATGGAACCGGTAAAAGCAATAAAGCGCGTTTTTGGATGCTCCACCAGAAAATCACCAACGGCACCACCACTACACGGCAGGAAATTCAAAACACCAGCCGGGAGCGAAACCTGTTCGAGCAATTCCACAAATTTTGCGGCAATCACCGGTGTGTCACTGGATGGTTTGAGCACCACAGTGTTTCCAGCCGCAATCGCCGCCGTGGTCATCCCAGCCATAATCGCCAGCGGGAAGTTCCACGGTGGAATCACCACGCCAACCCCAAGCGGAATATAAAATGCCTGGTTGACTTCATTGGGCAACGGCGAAGTCGTCACCCCAATCGGCTCGCCATAGCGCACGGCTTCGCGGGCATAAAACTCCATAAAATCAATGGCTTCAGCCACATCGCCATCAGCTTCGGCCCAGCTTTTGCCGATTTCATACACCAGCCAGGAAGACCAGAGCATTTTTTCGCGACGCATTTTGGCTGCCGCCGCCAGCAGGTATCGCGCCCGGTCCGCCGCCGGCACCCGCCGCCAGCTTTGAAAAGCGGTCGTGGCTGATTCAATCGCTTTGTCGGCCAGTTCACGCGTGGCCCGGTGGACGCTGCCGATTAGTTCATCTGTTTTGGCCGGGTTGATTGACTTGAGCAGATCGCCGGTGGTGTAGCGTTCACCACCAATGATCAATGGATATTCACGACCCAACTGGCCAGCAACGCTATCGAGCGCGCGTTGCATTTCGTTGGCATGAATTTCTTTCGAAAAATCGGTAAACGGTTCGTTCCGAAAGGATGCAATGGTAAAGGTCATACACAGGTCTCCGAAGGGTTTGAAAACAACTCCATCAATGAAAAAAGGAAAGTATGCGTCAGCGTCTGAATGACGCCGTGCTCGATGAAGAAAAGTGGCTTTGTTTAATATCGTGCTTCGATTTTTTTTGCCAGTCTTTTGCGCCGCCAGCCAAAGTTGCACGACTTTTTGACTGGGCAAGACGTCTCAGGTGCAGACTCTTTCCTGGTTCGTTTCTGAAAACACTTTTTCAATCAGACTCATTGAATTGGGTTTTCAGAAGGATTATGACCATGCTCCACCACCTGCCCCCCCTTGCCTGCGAATATCACATGACCATCACGGATGAAGGCATCTTGTGCATCAGTCCAACTGCCAGACGCGAGTTTTTGGACTGGCGGGAAATTACTGATATTTCGACTCAAACCATTGAAAAAGGATATTCAAAATGCTGCGCGCTGTTTGTCAAAGCCAGAGGTACGTTGTTTGTCTCGGTCTTCTGTTGTTTCTGAGTGGACGGATGCTGATTTCGGTGAAATCAACTCGTGCGCAGACCGTTCAGCTTTCGGTGGTCAATGGCAGCGGCAACCCAGTGGTGACACCTGGGCAAACCGTCCATATCTGGGCAAATGTCCACCTGCCTGGACAGGTGTTTGAGCGGTGGGAGGGAAACTCCGAACTGCTGGCCGACCCGCTGGCAGCCCATACGACACTGGTGATGCCGGCCAGAAGTGTTGAGCTAATCGCCCGCTTCAAACCAGCGGCTGAGTGGACACCAACCGAAGAGCGGATTAACGACAGCCGGGTGTTTTCTTATTTTCCCCAACCCCATCGTGGCGTCATCACCTTCTATCATGGAACTGGCGGGAATGCCTCCAGTTGGACCGATGGTCGTGGTGCCCCGGAAAATCTGCTCTTTTGTCGCGATGCTGTGGCGGCTGGGTTTGCAATTGTGGCGACTGAAAGCCAGAACCGGGTGGATAAACAATGGAGCAACCGTGGGACCAACAATGGCGACGTCGAAAACGTCCAGACCATTTTAGAAACGTTCAAAGCACGTGGTGAAATGCGCCCTGAGGCTCCGGTATTTGCCGTTGGAATGTCAAACGGCGGAGGATTTTCACCGCTCGTCTCTGCCCTGCTTGGATTTCGGGCCACAGCTATTTTTTGTGCCGCCGGGTACGACTCTGTGATTGAGCAAACTCAGGTTCCGACCATCTGGTGTCTGGCTGAAAATGACGAGGTGGTCAAAAACACCGACGCAGTTACCAATTTTAGAGCCCTGAGCGGCAGAAATATTTCAGCAGAGCTCTACACCAATGCACCGTCTCCGGTTTTTCCGCTCCGCTTTGCCCGGATCGAAGGCATGGGCGAAGCCGATTCAACCGAGTTTTATAACCGGCTCAAAAACAACGGGTTTCTCGATGACCAGGGTTTCCTGAAAGAATCGCCGGCAACCTCAAACTGGGAGCGGCTTTTGGGTGAATTCACTCCGTTTCGCAATGGCATCGAAGACGAACTGAGTGTGTGCCGTGCCAATCACAAATTCTTCAGCGATGTAAATCATAAAGCCCTGCTGTTTTTCCAGCGAGCCACCACCGGTGACACAGAAAGCCCGGTTGTGTCAGAGGCTCGCACCTCAAAAGGGAAAGTCATCCGCAAAAAAGATGCCACCGTGACCATTACCTGGCGTTCAACTGACAATGTTGGGGTTGAATCTCAGGATCTGGCCTTCGCTGGGGACGGGGCAACCTTTACCACGCCTGTGGCTTCTGGATTGACAGGAAGCACACAATCGTTTTCCTGGTCAATCCCCACCAATCTGGCAAAAACCAAGACAGGCCGGTTGAGAGTTCTCGCTCGGGACACAGCGGGTAACAGCGGTGAAGCCACCACTGACGGGGTATTGATCATTCGATGACCCAGGTGCCAATCGTTTTCCTTCGTTGTGCTCTGTGAGATTTCAGCCATCTCACAGAGCTTTTTTGTATTCAGGCCCGCGCTCAATATCCGTCAGAAATGGTTCAAAATCACAGAGCTTTCACCCTATCGGCAAGCCATGCTAGAGTGCGGGGTTCTCTTCCAACCTTGAATTTCTTCATTTTCTTATAACTGATTGGGTTGAATAACCCTGAAATTTGAAAGCTAAAAACGGCCCTGCCGTTGACATAGAGGAGTTTTTTGCAATGCGTTTGACCAAATTTTTGATGACCGGAATGATGTTGATGGTCCTACTTGTCGGAGGCTTTTCGCCAGTACTGGCCGCCGCCGCCTTTCAAACCAGCGGCCCCAACCTGACAGTGGTTGAATCAATGAAGACCAAACTGTCACTTACCCCCGACCAGGCCACCAAAATCAAAGACATTCTGACCAAAAGCTATGAGCAATCTGAAAAAGACCGGGCTTCGGCGGCTGGAAATAAAGAAGCGTTCAAAAAGCTGAACAAAACCCGGAAAAAACAAACCAAAGAACAAATCAAAGCAGTTCTGACCCAGGATCAAATCGCGAAGTTTGATCAGGTCAAGTCTGATTTGAAATCTGCCTTGAAACCGAAAAAAGCGTGAGAGCCGGGACTGAAAACGTCGGGCTGAAGACTTCGGGCTCAGGGCTTGGGGCCATAAGCGCCAGGATAAGGAAATGTGAGCCTGTTTGAGACAAGGAGCTGGGGAGACACGGAGACAAGGAGATCCTCCGACCGACGTTGGGAGCGGGAGAATATTTTTTCTCCTTGTCCGCTTGTCCCCTTGCCCAGATCGGGTTCTGTTTCCTTATCCTGGCGCTTATGGGGCTTAGGGCTCAGGGCTGAAGAATTGGTTTTATTTCATCCCTCATCCTTCATCCCTCATCCCTTCAATCGCCCCAAGCCCCAAAACCAGGACTGAAGACATCGGGTCGGAGGTTGATCAACCTCCGGCCCGTTTCGTTTTCAGACCGAAATTCTGGTACGAAGAACGTTTCACCTGAAAACATAACCCTTTTTCAATCAGCAGGATGTGTTTTCCCTGTTGAGTTTTTGGCTCATCTTGGGTAAGAAAGAACCGTACGTTTCAATTTGCAGGTCAAAAATGCAAAGCGTTTCTTGCCGGAAACTGACACAATTGAGCCGGAGAAATGCATCTCATTGATCCATAAGATCTTCGTCTGATTCTTCATTCTCAACTGATTTTTCACCACAACGCCAAGGAGGGTCAGTCAGTATGTCTGAATTGCATAGTCCAAGCTTGCGTGAACTGGAGCACTTTTTACGCATTTCGGTGGAAGCCAACTACTGGTTGACCTTTGCGGATGTCAATCCGGTGGCAGTCACGGAAGAAATCCAGGAACAACTGATGGACCGACGGTTTGAATGGCTGGACGGAGCAATTTACGTCCCCAATCTCCTGACCGTGTTTGTGGTTGAACCAACCCCGGAAAAACTTGAAGAACTTGAAGTCCTGTTCAACTCAATGGTGTTTACCAAGTATCTCTATGAACACATCACCGAGTCAGGCTTTAAGTTGTTTGATTTCATGCGCATCGAGATTAAGGTCGCGCCAACGGACCAGCAGCAGTTTGCCGGTCCATGTTACCTCTACTTTGACTGGCCAAACGCCAATGACTCAACCGAGCAAGTGACGGTCAAATATGACCTCCAGGAACGCAAGATTTTAGAATTGTGCGAACCAAAGCCAGATATTCCCCGCCTGGCTCGCCTGACAGCGCTCAACGCCGAAGTCTATCGGAACCAATACACCATCACCCGCCCATCGGTTTCGATAGGACGTCTGCGCAATGTGATTGATAAACACACGGGTCAGGTATTGCGTCGCAACGACTTTGTGTTTGCCCGCCAGCAGGTGCCTGATTCACCAAACGCCAGCGTTTCACGTCAGCATGGGCGGATTTCTTTTGAAGACGGAGAGTTTTTCTTTTACGACACCGGCAGCGTCAATGGCAGTGCCATCGAGCGGGCAGGAATGACCATCCCAGTTGCCACGTCAACCAACTTCCTGCAGCGGGTTCAACTCCATGACCATGACATCATCACGCTAGGCGCGGCTCGAATTTTGTTTGAAGTGATTCACACACCCGAAGAGGTTGGCGGATTACAAACCAGCGGCGAGACGACTCAGGAAAGAAGTGATTCCCTCTATGACCTGGAAGGGCTGGAAACCTTGCGCGTTTTTCCAAAAGACCTCCGTTAAAACATTCAGGCGGCCCGTCACTGGGCCGCCTGAATAATTCTCTCTGAACCCGATTATTTCAATTATTTAACTGGCTGAACCGCCTGCCGAACGACTCGAATGCGGTTGTTGACCTGATCGCTGATCACCAAATTTCCCAGTGAATCAACGGCGATATCGGCTGGCCCAAAGAGTTGTGCGGCAGTTGCCGCCCCCCCGTCACCAGCACTCCCAACCTCTCCATTTCCAACCAGAGTGGTTATCAGTTGCGTGGCAGTAGTGACCAGCCGAACGCGGTTGTTCCCATAATCGGCAATCAAGATGTTATTGGCACCATCAACCGCCAGGGAAATTGGAAAAGTCAAACTGGAAATAATCGCCGGGCGATCATCCCCGTTAAATCCAACTTCCCCATTCCCCGCAACCGTCGAAATCCGGCCTGATCGGTCAACCACCCGGATCCGATTATTTCCCGCATCCGCAATGTAGAGCTTTCCAGTTCGGTCAAAAGCCACATCAAATGGGGTCGAGAGACTGGCAAGTATGGCAGGTCCGCCATCCCCGCTAAATCCTTTGATAGCCGATTGGCCAACCACGGTTTCAACAACACCACTTGACATGACAATTCTCCGAACCCGGTGCGTTCCAGCTTCAGCAAAGTACAGATTGCCATCTGGCCCAAAAGTGGCGCCCATTGGATAGACTAATCGGGAATCAGTCGCTTTTTGCCCGTCAAGCAAACTTCCATTTGGATTTCCGGCAAACGTTGAAATAGTTTGAGTTGCAGCATCAACCCGCCGAATGGTACCATCAGCATTATCAATAATATAGCTATTTCCCTGGACATCGGTCACGAGCCGAGCCGGCGATACCAGGGCGGCACCACGAGCTGGTTCGCCATCACCCGAAGCTGGTTTATCGAAATCAAAGACACCGGCAAAAATTGACAGGCTTTGGGATGAGATATCCAGGCGGCGAACCCGTCCAATATACGGTTCGCAAATATAGAGACCGCCCTGCCCATCAAGATGCAATCCTTCAGGGTAATACAACCGCGAAACAGCCCCTGGTAATCCGTCAGGCAGGAAATCAAGGGCACCAGTTCCAACATAGGTACTGATCGTTAGTGTTTCACCATCCACCCGCCGAATGCGGTTATTGAAAGCATCGGAAATATAAAGATTTCCAGCCCCATCCAGCGTGATATGAGTTGGGCCACTCAACAGCGCATCGGTTGAAGGACCACCATCACCCGAAATGCCAAACTGCCCTTCCCGACCCGCCACCACAAAATGCAACCCGGAACTGATTTCAAATACCCGCACACAGGAACTGAAAGTATCAGCAATCAGCAAATATCCGCCGCCGGCATATTCAATGCCGTGCGGGGAGCGCAAGGTTGGCCCAAATCCCTGACCAGCCAGCGTCGTGATGACACCTGCTGGGTCAACTTGTCGGATACAATTATTGCCTTCGTCAGCAATAAATAGATTGCCGGATTCGTCAACGGCCACATCGGTTGGAGAATGAAGTAACGCCTGTTCCGCCGGGCCACCATCTCCTGAATATCCTTTATTTCCGATTCCAGCTATCGTGGTGATGATCCCCTCTGGTGAAACACGCCGGATGCGCTGATTTTCAGGATCGGCAATATAGAGGTTCCCAGCTTCGTCCAGGGCCAAACCGGCTGGTCGGCCCAGTTTGGCTTCAGTGGCCGGACCGCCGTCACCGCCAAATCCTTCCTGTCCACCGGCATACGTCGAGATTTTTCCAGTCACGACGTCAATGCGGCGAATGCGGAAATTATCCGAATCGCTGACAAAGAAATTGCCGTCAAAATCAGTGATGATATCTTCGGGAGTACCGAGACTGGCTTGCAGAGCAGACCCACCATCTCCAGTCGCCCCCAGCGTGCCGCGCCCGGCAATGGTGGTAATCAAATTGGTTTGAAAGTCCACCTGACGAATGCGGTTGTTGTAACTATCCACCAGGAGTAAGTTTCCTTCACTATCAACCGACAAACCAGCCGGGCCAGCCAGTGTACATTTGACGGCTTCACCACCATCGCCAACATAGGTGGTGCCACCCACAAACGTGGTGATTTCGCCGGGACCAATTTCATCAAAAGAGGGAGGCTTTAAGAAAAATGGAAATTGGCGGCTTCCGCCGCGGCCCTGCACGGTTAAGGTCCGCAGACCGCTTTCCGTCAACGGCGGCGTCACGAATGTAAATTGGGTCGAGCCTTCAATATTGAGGGTTTCAACTTCCACACCATCCAAAAAGACCTGCATGTCGGGTGTAAAGTTCACCCCTGCCACGGTCACTTCAACGCCACCTCCAACCGGTGCGGATTGGGGTGAAATGCTTGAGATACTTGGCACACCAACGGTCACGCGGACCAACTGGGATTGACCGTTTACCTGTGAGTTGACCACCACGGCATTGGCGCGGGTACCGCCAGCGAAATTGCCTTCGACACTGGCAACCGTCACGCCGCTGACGCTGCCCAACATTCGTGAATCAGCCAGCGGAAATTGCCCTAAAGCCCGCCCGGCACGAGTTGGAAGAACCTGAACACCCTGACTGTTGGTGACATAGATGGTTCCAATTTTATCAACACTGACGGCTCGTGGCTGGTCAAGCACCAGTGGGGTATCCACTTGTGCCTGAAATGTTCTCTGGAAATCTGAAACTGAAGCCGTCAATGTGGCTGATGAACGATGTTGCCACTGGTTATACACCGGTTTCCGGGATCCGGTGAGCGCCCCAAGGGTTAGGACCTGTCCTTCGGGTGTTACCAGTCGAATCCGGTTGTTGGCCGTATCAGCCACCACGATGTTGCGGTTTGAAGTATCGAGCGACAGTCCTTGAGGCTGGTTAAAGCGGGCATTGCCTTTTGATCCGTCAGCCAGCCCTGAAACACCCGGTGAACCCGCCACCGTTCGGACTTCCTTGCGCCGCATATCAATCACACGAATGACATGGTTTAAGCCATCAGCAACATACACATTGCCGTCACCCGACATCACCACACCACGCGGTGAATTAAACAACGCCTGATCCAACGGGCCATCCCGATATCCGGCCTGTCCGGCAACACCCGCCAGAGTCACGACGCGACCATTGCGACTACTGATGGAACGAACCACCTGGTTGGCCGTGTCGGCAATAAAGACATCTCCGTCCTGATTATCAATCCCGATCCCAAGCGGGCCGTTATACCGTGCCTGAGCCAGCGGGCCATCTGAGCGGCCAGGGGCATTCACTTCGCCAGTGTAGACTTCCAGGGGTTTTCCAAATTCGCCGCGCCGAACCACATGCTGGGCCAGATCGGTTTGATATACCCGATTCGCCAGATCGGTTCGGACTTCACCGGGACCGCCTGAACTGGCCGGATTCCCGGATTCAACTTTCACCACCGCCACGGAAATAATGGTTTGGATCGTTCCGCTTTTAGCCGTGACAGCCGCAAATCCTCGCTTGACGGCTTGAACCGCTCCACCAGCATCAATGGCCACCTGCGAAGTGTTGTCGGAACTCCACGTTACGGGTGCATCGGCAATGACATTGCCGGATGCGTCCTGCACTTCGGCTTTCAGTTGCAATGTTTCATTTTCATTGAGGACCGGATTGGCCGGAATCACCGTGATACTGGCTGGCGTTCCCGGATCCCCTCCACCAACCACCTGAATCTCCAGCAAAGCCTCATTTCGCAAAGCTGAAACCACCACCTGGGTTGTACCAACGGTCACACCTGATACCGCCCCCGTGGCACTCACCGTGGCCACGGTTGGGTCAGTACTCCGCCAGGTGTAATTCACTCCGGTCAGTTCGCCGCCGGCAGCATCACGAGCCGTGGCGGTAAATTGCAACGTGGTGCCAACCGGTACCTGGGCACTGGCAGCGGCGATGGTGAGGGTGACTTTGGGAGTTTGTGAAACTTGATTGTCGAAGATAACCGGGGCTGACCGCTGATTACTTTGGTTGCGAACGGTCACAATGTAGGAACCCGGCACCAGCGTTCCGCCTTGTTTGGATTTCAGCTTTTTTCCAGAAGCCGCCGCTTTGGTGTCATCAAGCCTGGAACCATCAACTTCAATGGTCGCAGCCGTCAGGTTCTGGCCTTTCACCAAAAGCGTGGTGTTCTTAATCGAGACAGTTGAAATCTGGGGAGTTGCCTGTGCAAAGGAGTGAGGATAAAACGAAGTAAACCAGAAGCAAAAACTAACGAGGAAAAAAAGTGCGAGGGAACCAGGTCGTTTGGCGTGTGGAAGAAATACCTTCATAGAAACTCCTCACAGACTTTAAGGAATGGTGCGGTGCTTTGTGAAGGCAAATGCCAAAGATCCGAGAAGGACTACCCAGCAGTCAGAACGAACTCAATCCCACCGAAAACACTTCCAATCTTTTTCAGACTGCTGGGTCTCCTTCAAGACGCCGAGAGAATACACAAGATTTTTCCGGACGTAAGCATCTTTGGATATCCGGCACCACTGTCGGACAAGCGGTTTCAATATCAATCCGAAAGGCACGCGCTGAATCCCAAAGAAGTTCAGTTTTGGACCTTCCAAAATATAAGGCAACACCTGTTCCAGTCTTTTTCGAACCAAACACCCGGCTTTCTCAATCAATCCAGGTTAATTTTCATCAAAATCGAGTCACTCGGGTGCACAACTGAAACAAAATGTGCCATACCAAAGCGGTGTCAAGCCACCGCACTCCAAAAAGATTATAGCTTTCCCTCAGCATAGCGTTGCCGAAGAACTTTTTTGTCAAATTTACCCACACTGGTCTTCGGAATTTCAGGCACCAGTCGGATTTCTTCCGGCAGCCAAAACTTCGCAAACTGACCCGCCAGGTGATCAATCAATTCATCATGGGTTGGGATTTGCCCAGGCTGAGGCACCACAACCGCCAGTGGGCGTTCAGTCCATTTTTCATTGGGAATGGCAATCACAGCGGCTTCAAAAACCTTTGGATGCGACATCAGGGCATTTTCAAGCGCCACGCTGGAGATCCATTCACCACCACTCTTGATCAGGTCCTTGCTGCGATCAGTGAGTTGCATTGAGCCTTGAGGATTGATGCGGGCAACGTCGCCGGTGATAAACCAGCCATCTTCGGTAAATTGTGCGTCTCCGCTTGGATCACGAAAATACGAAGAAACCACCCACGGCCCGCGAACCTGCAAATCACCAACCGCTTTATCATCCCAGGGAAGTTCTTTCCCGTCTTCGCCAACAATTCGTAGTTCGATTCCAGGAACGGGTGCTCCCTGACGGAGTTTGCGTTCATAGCGTTCTTCCCGGGCTAGATGAGGCTGGTCATTGAGCAACCCTGAATTGGTGCCCATTGGGGATAATTCCGTCATCCCCCAGGCGTGCATCACCGGAACATTAAAGTCTTCTTCAAACCCCTGGATCAGACCCAATGGCGCCGCCGCACCGCCAATTAACAACACCCGAAGACTGCTGATGTCGTACCGGTGAACTTTTAAATGCTGGTGCAATCCAATCCAGAGCGTCGGCACGCCGGCGGCCACCGTGACTTTTTCATCTTGAATCAGTTCCGCCAGATCGGCTGGTTTGAGATGTGGTCCAGGCAACACCAGCCTGGCCCCAAGCATGGCGCAGGTATAGGGCAAACCCCAGGCATTGGCATGAAACATGGGGACAACTGCCAGCACGGAATCGCGGTTGCAAATTCCGATACCATCCCCAAGTGCGGCGACAACCGAATGCAAAAACTGTGATCGGTGGCTATAGAGCGCACCCTTTGGATTACCAGTCGTTCCTGACGTGTAGCACAACCCGGCAGCCGAGCGTTCGTCCAGGTCCGGCCAGTGGAACTCGTCACGTTCCTGAGCCAGCAAATCTTCATAATGCAGGATTGGCGAAAGCGATGTTTGAACATCCGGCGGAGCGCCGATCAATACATACTGGCGAACAGTTTTGATCTGGTCAGCCGCCCGTTCCAGCAATGGCAACAGGCAATGATCAACAAAAATGGTTTTGTTTTCGGCGTGGTTAATCACATAGGCCAGTTGATCGGGTGAAAGTCGGATATTGAGCGTATGCACCACGCCGCCGCTACAAGGCACGGCAAAATATAGTTCCAGGTGTTGATAATTGTTCCAGGCAAAGGTCCCGACCCGCTCACCTGGCTCCATCCCGAGACGCTTGAGGGCGTTGGCCAGTTGACCCGCCCGACGAAAGCAGTCGCCATAGGTATAGCGATGCATGGCAACCGACGGGAGGCGGGTGACAATTTCACGATCCGGGAAAAGCTTCTGTGCACGTTTCAAAAGTGAAGTGATGGTCAACGGATAATCCATCATCTGTCCGAGCATAATTCGATGGCTCCTTGTGCAGTCAAAATATGGCTTTAAAACGCAATGGAATCGCTCACCCCAGGTGCATCAAAGCGGCATTGTCATCAGAGTGAGTAAAAATATTTGGGTAAGGCAGGGAAAAACGGTTTAGACGTGTGTTGTTGTAAGCTGCTATCATCGCTGCAACCCTGGTTTTAATCAATGTCATCGTACCGCCACTTATCTCATTCTCTCCAAGGGACACAGCCTATGAACTCTCAATCTACCACATTCAAGCGCCGTATTGTCTCCGTTTTGCTGATTTTACTGTGTATGACAACCCTCACTCCGGCTGTACCAGCCGCGTTTGTTGAAGATAACCCCTATAACAAATTTCGCAACCGCGAGCGAGGGAAAGGGGCCATGAGCCAGGATGATGAATTAAAATTTGCCGCCGCCGCTCATGATGAAATCGCCAAGACAAATCGGTTTGTCACCGATCAGGCTCTGGTTGGGTACCTCAACGATCTTGGCAAACGCATTGCCACCAAATCAGAGCGTCCGGATTTACCCTATCAGTTCTACCTGATCGACAATGATCAGATCAATGCCTTTACTCCAGGTGGTGGAAGGATTTACGTCTATACTGGCCTTTTGAAAAGTACCACGTCCGAAGGTCAGCTTGCCTCCGTGTTGGCCCACGAAATTGGCCATAATGTTGGCTATCACGTCAGCGACCAGATCAAACGCGCCCAAACGCTGGGAATTCTGGCCGGGATTGCCGGTGCCATCCTTGGAAATGGGGCGCTCGGGAATGTCACCCAACTAGCCACCCAGTTGCTGGCCGGCGGATACCTGTTTAAACGCTCACGCGATGCTGAACGGGAAGCTGACTATCTTGGGCTCTACGATTTGAAGGACACCGGCTATAACACCGATGAAATGAACAATATGTTCCGATTGCTGGCTTCGCTGGGCAAACAACCTGGTGCTCTGGAAAAGGCATTTGCCTCGCACCCACCAGCCGCCGAACGACTGGCCAATACCGAGCGGGAGATCAAAGAAAATCTGCCTGGAACCAACCAACGAGGTATTCGCTCAACGGCTGCCTACGACACCATGAAACGACGGCTGACCGGCAGCGCCAGCAACACGGCTGATAGCGGTGGGTCTTCAAGCGGAAGCAATCCTGCCGATACGGCGGCTGTCCGACGAGATGCCGAGCAGTTACTGTCCAGAATGCGTGAATCTGGAGCACGGGTGCTGCAGGCTGTCCGTGGTGATGTGACCGGCGATGGCGGTAATGATCTGGTTGTTGTGTATGACCGCCGTGGGGCAACCAAAGCTGTGGTCGAAATCGGGAGCCGAACCTATCCACTGACCATCTCAGCTCGTGAGACCTCGCTTCCATTGCGCGATATCATTCGACTCCGTGTCCGTCCCGGTACCGAAGCCGAACGGCCTCGCGTGGTCATTGTCAGCACTGGACGCAACCGGGCCCGAGTTCGTGATTACTGGAGTTGGGATGGTCGGGCGTTTAAATACCTTGGCTCTGAAGAAAAAGACGAAGATTAGAATGGGGCTCAGGGCTGAAAATCAGGCACCAGGTCCAGTGGGTTTCATCCTTTTCGTCCGTGATATGTGTTTTCCCGGAACGCGGAACCCAGTCACACAAAACCTGGCTTGTGACCAAGCCAGGTTTTGTATTTTTTACGGTGGCTGGAACTTGAGAAATTGCTTTCTGGGTTCAAAAAGCAGTATCGTTTTTGGTACTTGTTCACTTTTGGTTCTTTCCAGAATCTCAACAACCTCTCTTTTCAAACCAGTTGATCCGGAAAAAAACCTCTTTGTTTGCGCCTCACGGTTGCCCGGCGACCGACACAAGAAGCGCTTCTCGAAAAGCGAAGACACCTCATGAACACCTGTCCGATTTGTTATAAACAATTTCCCGACTCAATGCGAGTTTGCCCGAACGACGGCGTGGGATTGATTTCACCTGAATCGAAGACCATTGATGCCCGCTCGTTGCCCCAACAGGATCCATTGATGGGAAAATGTATTGCTGATCGCTTCCAAATCCTGGGCAAACTCGGTCAGGGTGGGATGGGTGCGGTGTATCAGGCGAAACACACCAAAATGAACCGGATGTGCGCCATCAAGATTATGAATGCCCAGATTGCCAACGATCCGGAGGCAATGGCGCGATTTAACCGCGAAGCCCAGATGTCGAGCCAACTTAATCATCCTCATGCCGTTACCATTTATGATTTTGGTGAAGCTGAAGGCGGGCTGGTGTATCTGGCGATGGAGTATGTCGAAGGTGAAACGCTTTCGAAAATTTTGGCCAAACGGGGACCATTGCCGCTCGATATGGTCCTCAACATTGCCCGTCAGGCGGGGTCAGCCATCGAAGCCGCCCACCGAATGCTCATCATTCACCGCGACCTCAAGCCCGACAACATCATGTTGACCAAAAACAATGGGCAAGACTGGATCAAAGTGCTTGATTTCGGAATTGCCAAAACCACTGATGACCAGCGGCATGTGACCCAAACTGGAATGACGATTGGAACGCCGGCCTATATGTCGCCAGAACAGGCGGCTGGGGACAAGCTTGATGCCCGGTCGGATCTCTATAGTTTCGTCCTGATTGTGTATGAAATGCTGACTGGGGCGTTGCCGTTTCGAGGAGAGAATTCACAGGCCATTATGGTCAAACGGTTGACCGATCCGCCAATGCCGCTCCAGGTTGCCAATCCAAATGTCCGGGTTCATCCCCAAATCGAAGCCGTGATTATGCAGGGGCTGGCGCGAGTTCGGGACTATCGCCCACCTTCGGTTGAACAGTTTGTCAGAAATCTTGAAATGGCCGTGGCTCAATCGGCTGGCCAGCAACAGTTTTTCCAACCCGGTCCTCAGACCCTTCCACAAACAGCGCCGGGTCGCACCGCACCACCTCCGCCACACTTTGGAACAAATCCAGCCACTCCACCACACTCACAGTCTGGACGACCACCCATGGGGCAACCACCGATGGGACAGCCACCAATGCCACCCCCGGGTCCACTCCCGCCAGGATATGGACAGTCACCACCGCCCCCGATGCCCGGACCTGGATATTCAAGTTCCGGACCGACGGCTCCGGCCAACGCTCCGGGAATGCCTCCATCATTGATGAAGCCGCCAACCAATCCGCCAGCAAACATGCCGCCAATGAACACCCCCGGCATGCCGCTCCCAGGTCAACGACCGCCAGCAAGTAACACATTTCCTCCCCAAAACACACCTGGCAACCTGCCGACAGTTCCCTATCCACAAGGACCCGCCGTGCAATCCGGGCCCAATATGCCACACCTGCAAGGACCACCAATGCAGTCAGGGAATATGCCGCCGACAGCCAATGGACGGAGTAATCTAGGGTTGATCATTGGCGTGATTGTGGTTGTGCTTGTGCTTGGCATCGGAGCGCTCCTGTTACTGGCGGCCCTTTCCAATGCTGATGGCCAATCAACGCAAAACACCCCAACCGGTGAATCAAGTAGCGACAATTCATCATCTGGTTCGGGCGAAAGCGGTAGTTCACCGTCTGGTTCAGGCAAAGGAAAAAACAAAAACAAACCGAAAAAAGAAAATGTCACCCCAGTCGCTAACCTTTCAGGTGAATGGATTTTGACCAACACGATTGAACAGACGTCTTACAGCGCCTATCAAGGATTGCGACTTGGTTATCGCATTTACCTGCAACAAGATGGAAATTCACTTAAGGGAAATGGGGAAAAACGCTGGGAAAACGGCGTCGAAATTTCTTCGCCAACCGCCCGGACCCCGATTTATCTTGAAGGCACCATCAGTGGGGATTCCGTCACCCTCAACATCACCGAAGTCGGCGCCAAACGCACCACCGCCGGTCAAATGATCTTGACGGTTCATCCTGACACCAACACGCTCGATGGGAGATTTTCCAGTAACGCCGCCGATTCGAGTGGCTTCTCCTATATCGAAAAAAATTCGAATACTTACTGACGATCATGAAGAAGAAACACCGATTGCCTGACAACCCGGACCAGGCATTCACGGCCCCAGCCGTTCGCCTCCCCAAAGGCCAACTGAAAAAAGGCGGCTGGTTTCGCAAAAGTTTGAAAATTTTTGGCCTGCTCCTGGTCTTGTTTCTCGGATACCAGGCGGTCACCTGGCCCAATGTCAGTCGGCTCAAAGTCGAAAACCCGGCCACCACGGCCATGATTGAAAACCGGCTGGCTCAGGCCAAAGCCGATGGTCGCGAACCCAAACGCGAACAAACCTGGGTGCCCTACAATCAAATTTCCGCCAATCTCAAACGTGCCGTCCTGGCTGGTGAAGACTCCCGCTTCTTTGGCCACGATGGTTTTGACCGCGAAGCAATTGAAAAGGCGATGGAGGAAAACTGGGAGAAAAAAGACTTTGTCCGTGGTGCCAGCACCGTGTCACAGCAACTGGTCAAAAACCTGTATCTTTCAGAATCCAAAGACCCATTCCGCAAATTCAAAGAAGCCATCATTACCTGGCAAATGGAGCAAAGTCTTTCCAAAGAACGAATTTTGGAATTGTATCTGAATGTGATCGAATGGGGTGACGGTATTTACGGCGCCGAAGCCGCCGCCCGGCGCTACTTTAAAAAATCCGCCTCCGGGCTTTCGGCCAGCGAAGCTGCGTTTCTGGCAGCCATGATTCCCAATCCACGCACGGTCTATAATCCAGACAAAAACCCAGGGCGCGTCCGCAGTCGCCAACGCATCATTCTGCGATATATGAATGGCATCCGGTTACCTTCATCAAAGTCGTGACAGTTAAAGACAGAAACCACGAAACACACAAAATACACGAAAGATAAACCAAAGTTCTTCAATACTTTCTGGAATTCCAGCGAAATACAGCCGGAGTGTCACCACTTTGCGGTTAAAGCAAAAGATTCATTTTTTGTGTGTTTCGTGTATTTCGTGGTTTCTCTTCTGAGGCTCTATGAGCAATCCTCAATTCTTGACTGGAAACTATAAAGAAATGCTCCTCGAAGGGTTAAGAAATCCTGACGAAGCTGAACAGTATATCAACGCGGCACTTGAAGAAGGCGATGACACAGTTCTTCTGCTGGCACTGCGTGATGTCGCCGAAGCCTACGGAATCAGCCAAACGGCACCGGATCAATTGTTGTCCCAAACAGACAGATCTCACTTCTCCGACTTGATTCAAATTCTGAATGCACTGGGCCTGCAACTTGTCTTCAAACGCAAAGTTGCCTGAACTCAAAAGAATCGCCTGCAAAATATCTTTTTGCTTTATCTCAACGTGGCAACCACCCGAAAGCCAAGATCCTCGCGCGAATGATCAGGTTTGTTGCCGATACGACTCGCTGAACGGCAGTATCCGGCAGTGCAATGACACGATCCACCCCGGATCATCCGTGGCGATTCGCTAATCCCGGCTTCCCAGGCGCTACCGTCCACAGGCGCGTTATCATAAGAGGTGCGAAACCGATCCTGACACCATTCCCAGACATTGCCGTGCATGTCATACAGCCCCCAGGGATTCGGAGAGAAGCTTCCGACGGACGTGGTTTTTCGGGGATACTTTTCTTTCGGCACCGCGCCATAGGAAACTTCCCCAGATAAAAGGGATGACTGATCGTCGCCTGATGGCACGGCTGTTCACAACTGATCCAGTCCCGTTTTGCATTTGGGCTGTACCGCTGTGCTTCAATAAAAGCTGCCTCAACCTCACCATCTGATGACCTCATCAGAAAAATTCCAGATGGGATCAGCACAAATTCCATTTCAAGATCATCAGCTAATTTGAGAAAGAGTGAGGTTTCAGTCATTGCAGTTTCGGCTATCTCAAGAATTCCAGCAATATCCGGTTAAATGTCTTGGGGTCTTCAATCGGCAGGACGTGACCCAGTTTGGGGACAACCACCATTCGGGCATTGGGTAGGGTTGAGGCCAGGGCTTCGCCAAAAAATGGTGGCGTCTGGCGGTCATTTTCCCCATACACGAGCAATGTCTCAATCTGAATTTTCGGCAATTCCGGTCTGACATCGGCCAGGGCGAGTGCCCGGCAGGTCGCCGCAAAACTCGCCGGATCCTGTTCAGCAAAGGCTGCCGCCAGCGCCTGAAACCGATCATCCAGTTTTAAATCAATCACGCTCCCAAACAATCGCGGCGCAAAGGCATCAGCAACCGCTCGCATCCCACGATTTTCAGCCAGTTGCGCCAGTTGTTCCAGGGCTTCTTTTCCTTTTGGTGGAAAGGCTGAGGTGGTACTGACCAAAACCAGTTGTCGGACGCGCTCCGGATAGGTTGCGGCAAAAGTTTGGGCAATCACACCGCCCATTGAGAGTCCAACCAGTCGGACATGATCAACTTCAAGGGTTTCAAGGAGCGCATTCAAATCCGCAACATGATCCTGTGGCGTCTGGACGCTTGAAACCGAAGACCCACCATGGCCACGCAGATCATAGCGAATCACCTGAAACCGATAGGCCAGATCGCGAACCTGCCCGGCCCAAAATGAAAAATTCCCGCCCAGACCGTGGATGAATACAACCGGTTCGCCTTCACCTGACATATTGACTCGGAGACTCACTCCGGTCGAAAGATCATATGTGTAAATCATAATGGTTTGCTCCTTAATGCGCATGTGGCTGAAAAAACCCTGTTTGGCACTGAAAATCACCTATGCTAGAGTAACGGCCTCACAGAAGTCATGGGTAACGCACCTCATACCCATTTTTCAAACGTTTCCAGCTTCTTTTCTCTCCAGTTCAATTGATCATCACCATTTCAGGGGGAACTGTCCATGGCCCACAAACGCCAAATTATTACCTTGATGACGGATTTTGGCACCAGTGATCATTTTGTCGCCGCCGTAAAAGCCTCAATTTTGAATATCCATCCGGATGTGGACATTATTGACATCACCCACGATATACCAGCCCACGATGTTTTTGCTGGGGCCTTTACCCTTCGAAATGCGATTTCGCTCTTTCCGCGCTTCACGCTGCATATGGCCATAGTTGATCCAGGTGTTGGTTCCGCGCGGCGGCCCATTGTGGTGATGACCGACAATTTCAATTTTATCGGCCCAGATAACGGTTTATTTAGTTACATTTACCAGGAAGAAACCGTCAACCGGGTGCTCCATATCAACGCCGAGCACTATTTCCGGCATCCGGTCAGTCCAACGTTTCACGCCCGGGATATTTTCGCGCCGATTGCAGCCTACATTGCCAAAGGGGTTGACCCCCGCAAGGTCGGAGACGAGATCACCGATTATGCTCGATTTGATACACCGAAACCCGATGCCAGCAACCCGAAGATGATTCGCGGCGCTATTTTGCACGTTGACCGGTTTGGCAACTGCGTTACCAACCTCACTCGCAATGAAATCACGCTTCCAGCACTCCGGGCGGGCGGGAAACTGGTTATCAACAATCGCGAAGTGGCCAAATTCTGCACCCATTATGCCGAAGCCCAGCCCAATGAACTCTTTATGCTCTTTTCAAGCACCAATTTGCTGGAAATTGCAGCCCTAAAAACCCCCGCTGCCCGGGTCCTCGAAGCCCGCCGGGGAATGGAAGTCCAGTTCATCGTGCCCTAGCGAGAAAAAGTGAGTAGCGAGTAGCGAGTAGCGAGTAGTCAGACACAGCGAGTGGTGAGTAGCGAGTAGCGAGTAGTCAGACAAATACTTCCAAATCGTGAAGTTACTCGATTGGCTTATTTCTCCTACCGGAAATGACCTCAATGATTCTCAAATGAGTTTTAAATGAGATGGATTGACTACTCGTTACTCGCTACTCGCTATCCATCTGACATCCCCCCTTGTCAAATCCGCATCCATCGCCAAGAATGTCCACTTCTGGGACCCCCTCACTATTGTAAGCCTGGTGTGCCAGTTGCATTGAAAAGAGTGCACACGTTTTCCACAGGAGGCTGTGGAAAATTCCCAGTGTTTCATTTTTGGAGCTATGAAGAACAAAGACCTTATTTTACATGACTATCTCTATGCCTCGCCGGGAACGGTCGGGTTCGAAGGCCCTCCGACACCTGTCATCCGCTATCGCTGGGTGATTGGCGTCGTGCTGTCACTGATCTTTCATGCTGGAGTGTATAAACTCTTGATTTATCAAGGGTTTGTCAGTCAGTTTGGTGGCTGGGAAATTGTTGATCGCGACTATGACGTCAGGTGGATTAAGGTAAATTCAAAGGGTGAATTTGTTCTCCCAAGTCGGGCAGACCTGGCCAAACTCTTCGCCCACAAAGAAATCAAAACCCTCGAAGAACTGGAAAAAGAGCGACTCAAAGAAGAAAAGCGGCGGGCCGCCCACAAAGCCCGTGAAGAAAAGCTCAAGCAGCAGAAGGAAAAAGAAAAACCTGGCCAGGATACAGACGGGGAACCAACCGAAAAAGACCAGACTGCTACTGTCGGTCAACCAGGTGGCGAAACGGGAAAACCAACCGGACCGCCCAAATTTGGCCAAATCAACAGCCGCCCGATTCGTGAAATTGTCGGCAAGGTGTATCAGAAATATAAATCAGGTGAGCTGCAAGGTGTTGAGAATGCCGTTTTTTCCGTCACCGTCGGATTTAAAATCAACCAGGATGGATCACTGTCCAATCTCAAAGTGGTGAAATCTTCCGGATCAAGCCAGATTGATGAAGCGGCACTCAATATCATTCATGCCGTCGGCGAATCACACGCCATGGCGCCGCTGGCCAGTTTGAGTTCAATGACCATTACCCTCAACAACGGCACCGATCTTTCCAGCCTTCGAGTCATTGGATTTGCCGGAACGGCAACCGAAGCGACCGAACTGGCCAACAGCCTCAATGCCCTGCTCGTCCTGGCTGCATTTGCCAAACAGGATCGCCCCGAACAAGGTGAACTCCTGCGTCGCATGCAGGTCAAAGCCGACGGCAACCGCCTCATCGGGAGCCTTTCCATCAGCCGTGGAACAGCCAACACCATGATGCGCAAGAGTTTCGGGAATGCCGCAACCCCACCCGGCTCTTGATGCGTGAGCGAAGTAGCGAAGGAAAAGCGAGTAGCGAGTAGCGAGTAGCGAGTAGTCAATCCATCTCACTTAAAACTTGTTTGCGAATCATTGAGATTATTTCCAGTAGGAAAAATAAGCCAATCGAGTAACTTCATGATTTGGAAGCAGTTATCTGACTACTCGCTACTCGCTACTCGCTACTCGCTACTCGCTTTTCTTTGTAAAATCCCCAGCCTTCACAATGGAAATTTTGGTTGCATCAAGGTGTTTGCGCAGGGCCTGTAAAATTTGATCAGGCGTCAATGCCTGGATTTTCGCTTCAAATTCAACATCCCAGGCCAGCGTCCGGTTGAGGTATCGGTATGAAACAAGCCGACCAGCCAGTTCCCGATCCTGGGCGCGGGATACCTTACGGGATTCAAGGTAGCCAGCTTTGGCGGCTTCAACTTCCTCTGGTTTAAAACCATCCTTCAACGTGCGGGCCATTTCTTCTTGAAAAGCAACTTCAAGCTGCTTGACGTTTTGCGGTGCGCAACTGGCTGACACTTCAAAAAGGCCGATTTTATCAAATGAGTTGGCATAGAGCGAAGAATACACCCCATAACTCAGTCCTTCTTTCTGACGAATCCGAATACCGAGCCGTGAATTGAGGGTGCCGCTCCCTCCCAAAATGTAATTTCCAAGCACCAGCGCCGGGTAATCTGGATCATCATCGCGCAGGTTCAGTGGCAACCCCGCGACAAAAATGGCGTTGGCCTTGTCTGGGGTTTCCAAAATCTGGTTGATCGGTGATACCAATTGAAATGTATCGGCAACTCGCTCAAACGGGGTTTGGTTTTTCCAGTCGCCAAACTGGTTTTCGATTAAAGATTCGACTTCCTTCGGATCAAACTCGCCAATTGCCGCCATTTCACCAAAGGACGCGCCATAAAAATCAGCGTGAAATTTTTTGACATCCGCCAGTTTGACGGCTTTCAGGTCCGCAATTTGTTCTTCTGGTGACGCCACATAATTGATGTGCCCTTTGGGATATGGATTGAGGTGTTTACTCAAAGCTACCTGGGCCAGGACTTCTGGTTCTTTGCGGCTTGATTCAATATCGGTAATGTTTTCCTGACGGAGTTTCTCAAACTCGGTGGCTGGAAATGCCGGTTCGCGAAGAATTTCCGTGACTAATGCTATAAGCGGAGCCAAATTTTCGCGGGGAACCTCAAAGGAGGCAATCACAGCCGTTGCCCCGCCATAGACTCCCAACCGGGCTTTCAACCGGTCGAGTTCATCCTGGAGTTGCTCCCGGGTGTGTTTTTTCGTGCCACGCATCAACATTTCGCCCACCAGTTGACCTGCCAGATCCCGACCTGTCAGCGTTTTTTCCGAGCCCAAATGCAGCCGTACATTGCCAATCACAATGCCACCACGGGTTTTCTTGGGCAGCAGCGCCAGTTTGACCCCACCTTTGGTTTCGCGGCGCGCGACACGTGATTCAATATTTGGGGGGGTTGGTTCAAACACTTCACCAGCTTCGACGACATCATCACTCTGAAATCCTTCCAGAAGTTTTGCCACATCCGGTGACGCCGGAATCTCAGCCCGGACCGGCTTGTCAGTCGGAATGAATGTCCCAAGTGTCCGGTTTGACGGAATCAGGTACGTGTTGGCGACGCGTTGGACGTCTTCAACCGTTACCTTTTTCATCCGGTCGCGATGCAGGAAAAAGAGCCGCCAGTCTCCCATCGCAATCCACTCGCTGAGTTCAAGGCCAAACTGGTCGGAAGAATTCACTGTCAATTCGATGTTTTTGAGCGCCTGCAACCGGGCGCGTTCAACTTCTTCGGAAGTAATCGGCTGAGCAGCCACCTGTTCAACGGCTTTTAAAAACAAATCACGAACTTCATCCAGCGACTGGTTTTTGGGTACCACGGCTCCAAAAGCAGCCAGCCCAGGCTCGCGTAATTGAAAATTAGACCCAAAAACACCCGTGACCTTCCCGCTATCCACTAAAACTTTGTGCAGGCGGCCTGATGGCGTGTCGCCCAAAATGGTGGAAAGTAATTCAAGCGCGGCAAAATCAGCGTGACTGCCGGCTGGGATGTGATAGGCAGCGGCCAGAATCTGGATATCACCAGTGCGGCGCACCGTGACGGTTCGTTCACCATCCTGCACCGGATCCAGCGTGTAGGTATTTTGAAGTACCCGGAGCGGCCTGGGAATCAATCCAAACGTTTCATTGATATAGGTTAAAACCTTTGATTCATCAAACTTCCCGGTTAATAACAAAACAGCGTTATCGGGCTGATAGTAGGTTCGATAAAAGCCTTGCAGCCGCTCAATCGGAACTTTTTCAATATCTTCGCGGGCCCCGATGGTTGAATTGCCATAGTTGTGCCAGAGATAGGCCGTTGACTGAATGCGCTCAATCAAAATGCTAAACGGGCTGTTTTCGCCCAGTTCAAACTCATTGCGGACGACCGTCATTTCTGAATCAAGGTCTTTTTTGGCGATAAAGCTATTGACCATCCGGTCGGCTTCGAGTTCCAACGCCCAGCGCACCGATTCATCCGTTGCCTGAAGGATTTCAAAATAGTTGGTTCGATCATACGAGGTTGTGGCATTGTAACGACCGCCGCGTTTATCAAGCTCTTCAGGAATATTTGGGTGTTTGGGCGTTCCTTTAAACAGCATGTGCTCTAACAGGTGCGCCATACCGGTCTCGCCGTAGTTTTCATGCCGGGAACCGACCAGGTAGGTCATATTCACGGTGATGGTTTCTTTGGATTGGTCAGGAAATAAGAGAACTTTGAGGCCATTGGCCAGTCGGTATTGGGTAATTCCAGCCAGCGAAGTGACCCGTTCGATGCCATTGGGTAGTTTCGCCAGCGATGCTGGTGATTCAGGCTTTTCCTGTGCGGTCTCAAAGTGAGGTGCAGCGGTCAGGGCCAGTACTGGCAGGGTAGACCAGGAACCCAGCAGCAAGAGTGCCGTGACAACTGAAATATGCGGTTTCATTCAATTTCCCCCGTCTCTGGAAAGCGGCGTCAAGTGGGCCGCGCTCCAAAATTTCTTCGGATTTGTTTGGCTTTTGAGTGCGGAGAGTTTTACCCTTTTTTCAGCCGCTTGACGAATACTTTTTCACGAATGTGAATTCTGGGCTGGTTGACTCTATTTTTATTTCCTTGAAAAGAAGTTCCCACAGTATGACCAAACCAAACCTCTATCAATTCTTACCGCTCAATTTTCATCAACTTCCGCTTGAAACTCAGCTTGCCGAAGCCAAAGCATTTCACGACCGGCTCCTGACCCGACGTACGGTACGTGACTTTGCGCCAGACCCGGTGCCGTTTGAACTGATCGAATCAGCGATTCACACGGCAGCCCACGCGCCGTCGGGCGCCAACCAGCAACCCTGGCGGTTTGTTGTGGTGCAGGATGCTGACATCAAACGCCAGATTCGCCTGGCTGCTGAAGCCGAAGAGCGCGAAAACTACGGCAACCGCTTTCCGGACGACTGGTTGCAGGTCCTGGCACCGCTCGGAACTGACTGGCACAAAGAGTTTCTTGAAATTGCTCCGTATTTGATCGTGGTCTTTAAAATTGACTACGAACTTGCTCCGCCTGAAACCGAAGACGGTCAACCGCGCCATATCAAACATTATTATGTCAATGAATCGGTTGGGATTGCGGTTGGCTTTCTGCTGGCGGCGCTGCACTGGTCTGGCCTGGCCACACTCACGCACACACCCAATCCAATGAAATTTCTGACTGAAATTCTGGGTCGCCCGAAAAATGAAAAGCCATATGTATTGATTCCAGTTGGCTACCCAGCCGAAGGCGCTCGGGTACCAGACATCACCAAAAAACCGCTTTCTGAGGTGATGCAGGTTATTTAGTCCAACTGTTGGAATGGGTGGCAGGAGTTCCCAGTTTTGACCAGCAATTTTCTTCAAAAACATGAATTTTTTTGAAAAAAGCTGTAATGATCTGGTAAGTTTCCTCATTCTTTCTATACTCTCAGCAACTCCCCAAAACTTCTCCATATTGCATGTGCTTTTTTGGGTGAAATCGGTTCGCAGCACATCGCACATCATTCTGAAAATAATCAAAGTGGATTGAGTCTGGTATTCAACTGCTTTTGAAATGAATATCTCACTCAAGATACAGATTCGAGGAGGTTTTCTATGCGATTTATCGTCATTGGAATTCTCATGTATGCCCTGACTGCCCCTGTTTTTGGATTTACTGGCCCAGCTCCGGCGCCGTCACACCTGGTAGCGGCTTCGTGGTATGAGATTATTTCCCCATCCCGCCGGTGGGACAACAAATCACTTGCACGTGATGAAGCTCGGCGTCGGAGGCATGATTTGTATGAAACGTTTGTGAAGCTCCGGCAAACGTCCGAAGAACTCGCCAAACTGCTCGACCAGAATATCACGTATGCCGAACGCCAAAAGGCAGCCAAAAAAGCAAGTAAAATTGCCACAGTCGCCCGTAAAACGTGGAATGAATTGCAGTTTAACGATCCAGTGTACCAGCACCCAGGTGATAATTTATCGCTGTCATCACGCGGTCTGGCCGTGGCCCAGAAAGAACGAAACCGGGTGGCACTTCAGGTTCGCCGGACTGAAAACACGCTCGCCAGCATGCAACGCATGATTGTGGACCATAACCAGTATCTCTCAATGGCGCTTCAGCAACTCGAAGCCCTCGAACAAATCGCCCGTCAGATTGAAGTTGACGTCAAGTAAACCCTTTTGAATGAAGAATGTGGTTAGTGGTTAGTGGTTAGTGGTTGGTGGTTAGAAATCAATACTTTCGAAGAAAAACCAAGAACTAAGCTAAGAACTAACTATACTGACAGCCCACATTGTTTTGATAATTTTGAGCTTTCATCTGGTTTTTCAAAGAATTACCAGGGATACACAAAACAATGTGAGTTGTCAGTATAACTAATCACTAACCACTAACCACTAACCACTAAATAGTTTCTTCATTCAGTCATCCGCATGCGGCAACGGACTTTATGGTCGGTTGCCGTTTTGAGTCTTCCGAGAACAATTTCCCCATCCCGGCACTGGGGCTGGACTTCGCCACACCGTGGAGCAAAGGCACATCCTGGAGGGAGTTCGGTCAATTTTGGAACAACGCCTTCGATGGTATTGAGCCGGTTGCGCGTCCGATCTCCGAGACGTGGAATGCTTGCCAGCAGCCCGGCGGTGTATGGATGCTGAGGACTGGCAAATAAATCACGGACGGCGGCATCTTCAACGACTTTTCCAGCATACATCACCACTACCCGGTCGGCAGTTTCAGCCACGACTCCCAAATCGTGGGTAATCAACAGGAGTGCCAGTTGCCGCTCAACCCGAAGCTCATTGATGAGTTCCAGAATCTGGGCCTGGATGGTGACGTCGAGTGCCGTTGTCGGTTCGTCTGCAATCAGGATTTTTGGGTCACAACTGAGCGCCATGGCAATCATGGCTCGCTGTCGCATTCCACCTGAAAGCTGATGAGGATAATCACGGGCGCGTTTGGCCGGATCTGGAATCGAAACTGATTGTAATGATTCGACCGCCGCATCCCAGGCTTGCTTGCGTGGCAAATTTTTGTGCAGGCGGATGGCTTCAGCAATTTGCTCGCCAATGGTGAACACCGGATTGAGCGACGTCATCGGATCCTGAAAAATCATGGCAATTTCCGAACCACGCATTCGGCGGCGGTCATCGGCAGAAAGGCTGAGCAGATTTGTGCCATTATAGTGAATCTCCCCGCCAGTGATTTTTCCCGTTCCCCCAACCAGCCCCATGATTGAAAGGGCCGTGACGGATTTTCCCGAGCCGGATTCCCCGACAATGCCAAGTGCCTGTCCCTGCTCAAGCGAAAAACTGACGTCATCAACCGCCCGAACAACGCCTTGCTGGGTGTAAAAATAAGTTTGCAAATGGTTTACAGTAAGAAGACTCATGAATGGAGTGAATTTTTGAAGGATGTGGGATAAAGGATGATTCATCCTGTCTCCTGAGCTATCCCATTTTGCAATGAAATGCCCATGTTAGAAAACAGTCAAGTAATTCAATCAAATAAGCTTAGTGGACTACTGACTACTGACTACTGACTACTGACCGGTATTATCTGAGTACCTTACCATTTTATCCAGGAGATTTCAGCCCTGGCTTTTTTGAACCACCGAAGACACAGCGACATTTTTTGTTTTCTCTGTGTCCGCTGCGGTGAGCGTGTGTTTGATCTCAGATCGAGTTCACAGTAACGTCTCATTTTGTTTTGTAATGAATTATAACAAATACAAGGTGTATACGGATTTGGGGAATTCTTCACCACTTGCAGTGTGTGCTACATTTGAAAACCAACTCCCAGAAAGCTTTCAATACCAGGAAAAAGACCATGACCAAAGCAAGCGCCACAGATCACCGCTTATTGCAGGAAATCACCCTGCGCAACGTGTTGTCATTCGGCCCACAAACCGAGACTTTGCCGATGGAAAACCTGAATGTGCTCATTGGGCCGAATGGCTCAGGTAAATCAAATCTGATTGAAACAATTGCACTTATGCGGGCTGCTCCTGGAGATATGGCTGCTGTTATTCGTCGAGGCGGTGGTGTTGAAGAATGGATTTGGAAGGGAAACAAAACAGGGACTGCAACCATTGATATGGTACTCAGATATCCGCACGGAAAACAACCAATCAGGCATGTGATTGAATTTCGTGAGAATAATCAACGCTTTGAATTTGAGGATGAACGAATTGAGAACAAAGCTCCTTTTGGGAGAGAAAAGGAGACTTACTTTTATTATCGTTTTCAGCAAGGTCGCCCAGTAATGAATATGGCTGGAAATAAGAAACGACCACTGGCACGGGAAACCATCAACCCAAACCTATCAATTTTAGCTCAACGCCGTGATCCAGAACTTTACCCAGAAGTATCTTATCTGGCTGAAGTTTATGAAAAAATAAGGCTTTATCGAGAGTGGGCTTTGGGGCGTAACACTATTTTTCGGGAGCCACAGAAAACGGATACCCGAGATGATCGCCTTGAAGAAGATTTTTCCAATCTTGGGATATTTTTAAACCAACTTCGCCAAACTGCCGACGCTAAAATCGCAGTCTTAGAAGCACTGAAGGATCTTTACACTGGAATCACTGATTTTGACATCAATATTAAAGGTGGCAGCACAGTGCAAGTGGTTTTGACTGAAGGTGGATTCACCATTCCAGCCACACGGTTGTCAGATGGGACACTCCGGTATTTGTGTCTGCTCGCTATTTTGTGTGCTCCGACACCCCCGCCGTTGATTTGTATTGAAGAGCCTGAACTGGGTCTCCACCCAGATATTTTGCCAGACCTGGCTGACCTTCTCGTTGAAGCATCAAATCGAACCCAGCTCATTGTGACCACACATTCCGATATTCTGATTGACGCTTTGACTGAACATCCTGAATTTGTCGTGGTGTGCGAAAAACACAACGGTCAGACTGAAATGAAACGACTGAATCAAGAAGATTTAACTGAGTGGCTGGATAACTACCGACTTGGACAGCTTTGGATGACAGGTCAGATCGGAGGAACTCGATGGTAAAGGCCATAATTTTTCTTGAAGGTGGTGGTGATTCAAATGAACTGAAGAGCCGCTGTCGGAAAGGATTTCATAAACTTTTAATCAGTTGTGGTTTTACCAACCGCCTCCCTACCTTAAAACCTTGCGGTGGCAGGCATAGGGCCTTTGATCAGTTCAAAACCGAGGTCAAAAAATCCAACTATGATTTTGTCGGTTTATGGATTGACAGCGAAGACCCATTGGACGACCTTGAAGCCACCTGGGAACACTTGCTGAACCGTGACAACTGGGAAAAACCTGAAGATGCCACTGATGGTCAGGTACTTTTTATGACAACGTGCATGGAAACCTGGATTGTGGCTGACCGGGAAACACTGAAAAAACACTTTGGGAGTGACCTTCAGTTATCAGCACTTCTGCCGTTGAAAAAGCTTGAAGAACGCACTCGCAAAGAAGTTTTAGAGAGCCTGGAACACGCAACTCGCAATTGCTCAAATGCTTACAAAAAAGGAAAGCGGTCGTTTGAAATTCTTGGAAAATTGTCACCGACTGTTTTAGAACACCATCTGCCCAGCTTTGTTCGAGTTGTGAGGATTCTCAAAGATCAACTTTGAACCAATCCGGCTGGTGATTTGAAGGATTTTGACCAGACAAACCACCAGCCTGCCGTTTATCGTGCCGCCTGTCGGAGTCGCTTGACTTCGTCTAATGCTGTCAGAAGCACCCGGTCACGGTCGGCGCGAAAATCTGCCAGGGTCGGTTTCACCAGAATTTGGGGCTGGATACCGACGCCGACAAATTCTTTGCCATCCGGGTAGGTGTCGCGTTTGGTACAAATGCGTGCGCCACCGCCACCCGGCAATTGAATATTCAACGGCTGACCAGTACTGCCGCCGGTGGGCTCTCCGATCAGCGTCCCGCGTTTCATCGCATCAAACGCCACAGCAAAATCTTCAGCCGCTGAAAAAGTACGCGGACTGATCAACACCACGACGGGCTTTACATATGGCTTGTCGAGCAGCGGGGCCACTTCTGAAACCTGCCCATGATACCAGCTTTCGCCGCGTCCCCAGGCACGAAACGAGGGTCGGTACATTCGTGTCCGCCACATCGAGGTTTTGAAGGGTTTATCCGTCAAATGAGCCAGGATGTTCCATCCGTAACCGCTGTTTCCTCCGCCATTGTTGCGAACATCAATGATCAGTGCATCCGTCGTCATCAGTTGCGGAAGGACTTTGGCAAATTCGGCTTCGATTTTGCCGTCGTTGAAGCTGTTGAGCACCAGCAGCCCAACATTGGACTCCAGAATTTTAAATTCCAGGATCGGGGATGGTGGAAGTTTTAAAACCGCCCATTGTTCACCGTTCAAACGCGGCACCGATTTTTTGAAGATCTCGCCAGATTCAGTTCGAAAGGTCAGTTCAAGGGCTTGCTGAACCGGCCCCCGGAGCAATTCATAAGAAAACAACCGGGTTTCCGCATCCTGTGGAGTCGAAGCAGCAACATAGGGTTGAATGAATTTCCCGGCATACGCTTTGACTGGCATTCCATTGATTTCCAGAATTTCCAGCCCTGGTTGAATGCCGGCTTCCACCAGTTGTGGATCCCAAACCCGGCGCACCATGACCCGATCTTCAATCATTCTGGTCGAAAGCGCCGGAACGGCATACCACTGCAAGGCCAGTTCATCTGGAGGACTCAAATTGGTGTGGCCATCTTTTAATTGAGCAACCAGTTCGGCCAAAATCCGATAATATTCATCGGTACTTTTGGTTTGCCGGACTTTTGGAAGGTACACCAGATAGAGTTTGTCCCAATCCAGTTCTGGGACAAGATCAAAATTGGCAAAGTTGAACTTGACCTCAGCCCACAACTTTGAGAGACCAGCGATTTTTTCGTCTTCGGACAGATTCTCACGATAGGGCGACTGGAGCGCCAGGTTGTTCCACATCAAAGCCAGCCGCTTTTCGTTGCGGGCGCAGGCGTCCAGTGTGGGTTGCCAGCGTGGATCTTCGCGCACTGACTGGAAATCAGTATCTTGTTTGAGTTGGGCTGAGTTCCCATACCCAAGCTTGAGCGCCCGGTTCAGTAGATCGAAGGTATCGTCCTTTCGACCAGCCAGTGCACAGGCACAGGCGGCGTTATAGAACAACCCGGAATCATCGGTTTGGATTTTGGTCGCTGCCACAAACAACTCGGCACTTCGGGCATAATCTTTTTTCGCGTAGGCTTGTTCAGCCTGGGTGACCAGTGCATCAGGATTTTGTTGGGCCTGTACTCCAACTGGTTGAAGCACCAACCAAATCACAAATATCATCAGGGCAATGGGGTTTCGTTTCACGGGTTTCTTCCTTTGGAGAATGAAAAAATTCAGGTGAGAGACTGCACGAACAAAGCATTTCGGTGCTTTTGGCCGGGTAAGTGAAATAAACCACGTTCTGGTTGCAACAATTCCTGGTGTGGAATGAAACCAGGATTTTCAAGAATCGAGCAAAAGTATATGGATCAAAACCATCTCGATGAAGTCCTGTTACACACGGCTGGTGCCATCGTGCGCCACCAGAGTCCGTTTCACGACCTGCCGGTTTTGACCAGGTTGACTCCAATGAACCACGACCAACTGTTGTACTGGGTGAAACCCTTTTATATGACTGACTTACAATCTGAAGAATTTGCTGAACGGTTTCTGCCTGTCCGCAATGAAATCACGATTGACCTGGTGAAAGAGTTGCTCGCTCAATTCAACTGGCGACCTCGCCTTGTAGCAGCAATGTTTGCCGCTATTAAAAATTATGGACTGCTGGAAATCCCTATCGGCTATCTTTTGCTCCGCAGTGATATGTGTTATGCCGGAAAGGGATACTGTCTCGCACTAGCAACCTTTAATACTACGGAATCAGTTGATTTTCTGACACACTATCTTGATTATTACTTGAAACAGAAAGATTTATGGTATGACCAGGGAGAAGCAATGGGGGCAATCGCTTATCTTGATCAACAAAACGGAACGAATGTTCTAGCTCAATTCCTGCCAGCCTGGGAAGAATTCAATGCGAACAAACACTGGAATTTAGATGACCATCTCCGGCGGTTTGCTGAACAGATGAAAGCCATCCGGCGGTTGAGAGATTAAAGTTTGTCACACAGTGAAAACAATGCTATGGAAAAGCCATTTTATTTCGGTGCCGTCGGAGATGTTCACGGAGAAATGCAGCGTATGGTTGCCCTGCTCTCAGGTATGGAGAAAAAGCGGGGCATCCAGATTGAATTCGTTCTGCAAGTTGGAGATTTCGAACCCCATCGCGACGAACAGGACCTCCAAACCATGGCCGCGCCGTCCAAATATCGTGATTTGGGTGATTTTCACCATTATCATCAAGGCTGGCAATCCTTTCCCTGGCCGATTTATTTTATTGGCGGCAATCACGAACCATATGGCTACCTGGACCAGTTTCCACAAGGCGAATGGTTGACTGAGAATTGCCGCTACCTTGGCCGCTCAGGATGGCTCGAACTTGATGGCGGATTTACCATTGCTGGTCTGTCCGCAATTTACAATTCGGACTGGTTTTCTCAACCTCGACCTGACGTGAGTTTGTTTGGGACGATCAGCAATAAGTCGTTTATTTACTTCAATGAATCAGACCTTCAATTGCTCCTGGGTCTTGAGCGAAACATTGATATCCTGCTGCTCCACGAATGGCCTGCCAATATCATTGACCCAGCCGACCAGGCTGAATTTGAGCAGGCCCGCCGAAGCATGCGCTATGACTGCGTTGGAAACGAAATGAGTGAGATCGTCATGCACTGGCTATCACCGAAACTGGTTTTGTGCGGTCATATGCACAAAAAGTACCGGCGGCAGCTTCAATCCTCAAAAAATGAGGCCATGACTATCTGCTGTCTGGCCAATGTCCATCAGGGCACTGAGTCGGTAGCGATCTTCGAAGCGAATCAGGACGGCGAGATCAACGAAGTTCAGTAAGAGGGTTGAAATTTGACAACTGTTCGGAAAGGGGGTTCTCTGATGAAGAAAAACCTTGAGCAGCGGATTGTCGAAGTGATCCGCGAAGAAATTGATCTATCGCCATACAATCCCGACTGGCCGCGCTTGTTTGATCTCGAAGCCGCCTTTCTGCGCAATTTTTTGCCGGAAGGGTCCCTTGGCCGCATTGAACATTTCGGCAGTACGGCGGTTCCAGGGCTGGTTGCCAAACCGATTGTTGATTTGCTCGTTGAAGTCCGAAGCCTGACCGAAGCCCAGCAACTCATCGCTCCGGCGCTGGAGTCTCAAGGCTACGACTACTTCTGGCGGATTGATGTTTCCCCACCCTATGCGTGGTTTATCAAGCGCAATCTGGAAGGCAAACGTACTCACCATCTCCATCTGGTCGAAGCCGATTCGATCCTCTGGGAACGGCTTCTGTTTCGTGATTACCTGCGCGAAAATCCTGACATTGCCTGTCAATATGCCAGCCTCAAACGCCTTCTGGCAGAACAATATCCAGCCGACCGGATTACTTACACAAAAGGCAAAACCGAATTTGTTATTAAGGCTACTGAACAGGCTAAAAGCTTTTATAATCAATAAATCGGCTTGATTGACTATGATGGTGAACTTTATTTCAGCCAATATCACGACCCAATCGAATAACAATTTTTAACTTCTTGATCAATTGCTTTTTGTTTCAGGAAACAGTCAAGTCATTCCATTAAATAAATTTAGTGAATTACTGGCCACAAACCGGCCTGACCTGACCGCCAGGAATTTGGGTGACTGTACCCGGCGGTCTTCAGTCCTGAACTCAAAACTTCAACCTGAAGAACGGGTGATTATTCGATTACCAGAGCTCAGCATCTGACCATTCACAAAGGGATCGATCAATGTGAAGTCTCACCTTCCCTAAACCGACCCAAAGGTAAACGACTTACTTTCCTCCCAGTCATAGGCATAAACAATAAAGTCAATATGCACGGTGTATTTCAACTTGAGAACCAGGTCATTCCCTTTTCGTTCAATGGTGAACTCAGTTTCTTCAGGCATGCGGGCATCGTTTCGAATTTTGACAAATTCATCATTGATTTTTTGATCTTTATATCCACGTAAGGCAGCCACACTCGCCAGTTCCCCAACTTTGTTATTAAACTCAGTCGTGGTGTACCACACTGGAATAATTTTGAAGAGAACAAACCCAACCACCCCAAGGACCAACATCGTCACATAAAACTGGCCTTTGCCCTCTCCTCGCTCTGAATACCGCCGTCTCATAAGTGCTGGAATGCGCATGCCTAAACTCCTTCTTCAAATTGAAATTTCGAGGAAAATAATTCTTCTCGAAAAAGTCAGAATTCTATTCCTAAAACCTGAGCGCAGATTGTTGCTTTCAGATTTGTTCCTGGTTGATTTGAATGGGTTTTGTGAATGATGAACGAAAGTGGTGACTCGATCAAGAACTCAATATTGGCATAAGATCCAAAGGACTACCAGATGAAAATAGGCGCAGTCGTCAACCTGAAGCATTCCACTCACTTACTTTTCGTTGGACAGTCCTGAGGGTTGCCTTTAACACCGTGGCTTCTGGAGATGGAATCTCCACCACTTCACCAATGGTTGTCGGCACAATAAACCGAACGGTGCCTCCGCTTGATTTTTTATCGAGTTGAAGCGCTTGAAGAACCTCATCACCATCAAGCAGATCCAGCCCTGGCAGGTGACCCAAACCCAAAACAACATCCAGTACCCGATTGGCAGCCGACTCAGTACACATCCCCAGTTGGAGTGCCAGCTCAAAGACGGCAATCATGCCATATCCCACCGCTTCCCCATGACGGAACCACCGATACCGGGTCACGGCTTCAAACGCATGACCAAACGTATGCCCGAAGTTCAAAATTCGCCGAAGCCCCCCTTCCCGCTCATCAGCCTCCACCACATCAGCTTTAATGCGGCAACATCGGGCAATAGCCTGACGCAAAAAAGCGGTATCCTCAGAACTCCAGGTACTGACTCGGCGGGTTGGAAACGGGAGAAAGTGCTCTAGCTCGGAAAAAAACGAGGCATCCCGAATCACACCATACTTCAGCGCCTCGCACCACCCCGCGTTCCACTCACGCTTTGGGAGTGTTTGGAGCGTCGTTGGGTCAATCAGAACCAGTGCCGGTTGATGAAAGGCACCAATTAGATTCTTGCCTCGTGGATGATTGACCGCTGTTTTGCCGCCGACTGAACTATCAATCTGGGCCAGCAGCGTGGTTGGCATCTGAACATAGGGAACTCCACGCAGGTAGGTGGCGGCGATAAATCCCGTCATATCCCCGACTACGCCACCACCAAGGGCGAGCAACGAAGCTTCGCGTTCCACTTTCTGTTCAATCAGAAAGGACCAGATTCGGTTGGCAGTCTGAATCGTCTTAAAGCGTTCCCCATCTCCCATCAAAAAAACCAGGGTGCGAATTCCAGCTTGCTGCAGGCTGGCGTCCACGGTTGAACCATACAACCTCCACACCTTTGGATTTGAAACAATCACCACCGTGCGGGCATACTTTCCAAGCCGGTCGTTGACTGCCTGACCAGCCTGGCGACATACATCGGCGGCAACCCAAACCGGATAAGATCGCTCTCCCAGGGCCACTTCAACAATTGTGGTTTCCGTCATCGGTTCCAATCCTCACTCAGGGCTTCAGCATTGAGAGCTCCAAGTCCAATTTGGGCAGCCAGTTCTTCAAGGGTGTAGCGATGCCCGGTATTCCATAAATCAATCACCAGGTCCCCTGCCCGGCGGGATCGCCACCAGTATCCGAACCGGGTTTTCACATAGTCTCTCAACTGCGCTTCAAAACAATAGGCTCGAACGGTCACCCCGGCTTCAAACCCGCGATTGAGTAAAAAGAGTGCCTCAGATGGGGTGTATTCGATCTGCATCAACTCTGAAAAACGTCTGGCGACCTGTTCGAGCGACGGGCGGGGTTCCCCAGGGGTGGTTTGAAAATACCTGGCGGCACAGAGCAGGCAGGCAGCGGCTTCGCGGAGTTCCCACAGCTTTGCCCGGCGAACCGGGCTTAGAATGCGTTGGGGCAACGGCAGGTCCAGCATTTCCCCTAACCATTGTTTTTCCAGCAATAATTGCCCAAAGAACGCCGCAAACCCCTGGCGAACAGAAGTGTCGGCACCATAGCGAAGCTCAATCGGCAACTGGCGGGACGTCCACACTGCCTGTTGGGCCATTGCCGCCGTTTGAAAAAAGCGGACAAAGGCATTCCATCCACTGTCTGATTGAAACCCAACCCGAATGTCATCTGGAATCTGAACTCGGGCACAATAGAGTTGCAGTTGAGAAACGGCCTGAAACCGAAGCGCTGGTTGTTGCCAGGGCCGGACGCCAAACCCACGAACCGTCGCCTCATAAGATCGCACCAGTTTTTCAGCCGGGAAGAATTCATTGAGCGCTCCGACGTGCCCCCAACTCACACAATCAGCCCGACGAAGAGAGACAACTGAGCGGCACAACTCATTGGCCCAGAGGGAAAGCGCCTGATTCCATTGGTTTTCGGTCAAGTGCAGGAACGATTCGCAGAGACTTAGCAGTGATGAAAATTCACATCCGAATGCCTGAGCCTGGTCAACCTGTAGTTTTCCCCAACTCGAAACGCCCAGCCGCGCGGCGCCTTCATCGAGCCGAACAATGCGTTCCACGTACAAATCAACCAGTGATGCCAGCGCATTTTCCCACTGTCGAGTCAGCGCTTCGGGATGGTGTCGAGGATGGAGTTGCGATAATTGGCGTTCAGCCTGAAAAAAACCAAGTGGTTCGCTTTTCCACTGCAACTGATACTTACTCGTGGCCCGGGCCAGTTCCAGACTCACTTCGCGAGCCTGCATTTCAACAAATTCGGTTTGGGCAAAAACAATCAATGTCTCAATCGCCCGCCGTGCCGATTCCCCTCGCGGTTTGGCAGCTTCGCGTTCTTTGGAAAGTGTATCGAGCCCCGAATCAGTAAACAGGTCCTGAAATCGGCTAAATATGGATCCAGGCATTGGTTCAGTTGGGTTTATAGACCGCCACCCCTGGCACAGAGCCAGATTGAGGGCGGTCTGAAACGTCTGAAACTCAACTCGATACTCATCAAAATTCATAGGTCAGTTCTGGCCGGATTGAAGCTCATTCACTAAATGCACCCACTCCTGTTGAAAGTACGCCTGATTGAATCGGGCAACCTGGGTATAGGCGGCAAGTCTGGTTTCCATCGGTGTTTGAAGCTGCGCCTGAATTTGGGTTGAAAGGCAGTTCCAATCCAAAAACGGCTGCCGGGCCAGTTCAGCCAGTTGTTTCATCCCCGCAACCGGGTTCAAAAGAGTTGGGACATGCACCAAAATGGCTTCAGTCGCACACCGTCCCCACCCTTCCAGCACGGTTGATGGAAAAATCGCCACGTCACAGGCTCTGAGAAATTCGAGATACGCTGAATAGGAAAGGCTGGTGTTGGGCATCAGGGCATTCAATACAGCTTTGTTCCCAGTGGTCACAAAGTGGTATTGAGGGTGGTGGTCAATAAACTCCGTCAATTTTCGGACTTCAATATTGTGTTTGACACGCCCGACATACACCACTGGCTTGTTTGGTGGAAAATTGAATTTTGTTTTGAGGTCGCTTTTGGGAAGCAGATTGATGGCGTCAATCAGGTTGACATCATAGGCATTGTAAATCACCCGTGATCGAATATGATGCTCAGCCAGAAACGTCTGCCAGTAGGGTGACACACACACCACTTCAAAACAGTCAGCCAGTGCCTTTAGCGTTTTCTCCCACAGCCAATCTTCCTGCCAGGTGCGAAGAATCGTTGGATCATAATGGTGCAGGATAAAAATGGCTCGCTGCCGCATGGTCTTGCGAAACAACCAGAAGCTGAAATCGTCCCAGAGAAAGAAGGCATTTCGGTCAAACCAGGGAAGTGACCAGGCGGTCCGCCAGAGATGCTGTAATCGGCGATTGCGACGCGGATCGCCTGTCCGTTTGTGGTCCACCAGCGTGTGGAGTGAAGCGTAGGGAGCAAGCGCCTCGTGAACCATCCGCAAATAGACTCTTCCACCCGTAATCCCTTCAGGCTCAAGTAAATAAAGACGCTTTCCCATAGTTTATCCAACTCAGGCAACCAGAAAAATCGCTATCCGCAATCGCTATCGTTTCTCAACTTGAATGCGCACAGTATAGCTGCCTGAGTTGTCGGCTAAGTCATTTTCATTGACACTCAGAAAGAGCTTTCCGCTGCGGGGGGCAGTAAATTCACGTGATTTTCCGATGAATAAAAATTCATCATTGTCATCACCAATCACCGCAATCAGTGCTCCGGTCGGACGGTCAGCCACGAGTTTTCCAGGGTCCTCGCTTTCAATCCCATCCGGAGAAGCTTCAAACCCTTTTCCAAGTTGAATGGTGCCATCCGCCGAAATTGTCACCCGGTCTCCTTTTTCGACATCAATTTTGGCGTAAGTCCAATCTTCTTTGGCCACAACGGTTGCAAACCCAATCACGGGTGGGACGGCTGGTCGTGGTGGTTCAGGATTGGTGGTTGGAGTGGTCGTACGATCAGATTCACCAGTAACTGGCGGCTCAGTGGTTGTGGTGCCGGAGGTTGAAGCACCGGTTCCTGGGTCGGAAGGTTGGGTTGAAGTCGCTGAGGGACTGGTGTAGGTATCGGTTCGGGTCGGTGACTTTTCTCCATAGGAACTACCAAACCCAGACGGTAACGGACGACCATCAAATTCAACGCTGTCAATGTCATCCAGGGCAATAATCGCTCGTGACTCAGCCGAAGCCCCTTCATACACAATGACAAATTTTCGATCACTGTAGCTGACGATTTTTCCCGTAATGGCCTGGCCGTTTTTCATTCGGATCACATCTGCCCAGGTTGGAACAACCAGTACCAGCAAACAGAGGGCACTGCCTAAAACGGTCAAAAAACGTGAGGATTGACGAACGGATATCTTCTTCTGCATAAGTGGTGTGTACTTGCAACCCAATTGGGCTGCATGACTGCCTCCAGATGGATGAAATCAGCAATGTGTGGGACGTCTTTGAGCGCACCTCGTTGGCGGGTACAGCCATCAACACATTGATCGGTGTGGACTGCCAGACTACTTTTATCTTCCCCAAATTTCAACCTGTCACAGGTTTCAGTTTTGAGATCCAAGCCATGAAAACCATTCATGTTGACCAAAAAACAGGTCTTCAACACGTTCGCTTCTCGGGGTTTATTGAACGCTTTCGGCTCGCCGGTATCCAGATTTGCGGTTTGGGATTGCTGGTGATCTTGTTTTTGGGGTCAACCGTCAGCGCCCAAACCGCCAGATCCAAACCCACGGCCTTCCCAACCCGAGAACTGGCTGAATTTCATAAAGCCCTTTCCCCACTGGTCAAGCAGGCATTGCCAAACAAGGATTTTGGCCGAATCCGCCGCAGTACCCCAGTCCTGAGCCGGTTGCGCACAAAGATTCTGCAATCCCCACTCCCGCCAGTCCGAAGCGAAGAAGAACCGGGCATCCACGAATTGCTCAGTTTTCTTGATGAAGCCACCAGCGATCTGGTACGGGTGGTCAACGAACACGGTAGCAATGATGATGTCAAAGACGCCCTGCTCGCCATTGAGTTGGAATTTGAGGATCTGGTGGATGCGATAAACTCGGCGAAAGAGTAGGGGAGTTGGGGTGGAAAGAAAAAAGGACATAAAGGACGAAAAGGACATAAAGGACATAAAGTCAAAAACTTAGAAGCTCAAGCTCAGGAGGTTCACACCATTTTGGAATGAACCCACCGTATTACGGCAAGGTTAAATTATTGAAAGAATTGGGTTTCTCTGACCCCTGACCCCGATACCCTGACCCCAAATTGGTATCACATCATGCTTTCGTCTTTTATGTCCTTTTCGTCCTTTCGCTGTTTTCCCAGCCCCAAACACAAAAGGTGAAAGACCAGCACGTCTTTCACCTTTTCTAGCTGTTGAACCTTTCGAAAACCCCGAACCCCGAACCCCGAACCCGGAACCCCGAACCCTAATCAGCGGCCACGGTCTCAACTTTGCGAACCCGACGTTCGAAATCTTCACGGAATTTCTTCATGGCACTGGTGATTGGCCAGACGGCAGCTTCACCGAGCGGGCAATGCGAACGGCCTTCGATATTGGGACAAATCCGTTCGATGATCTTTAAATCTTCGGTTGTCCCATCGCCGCGTTTAATTTTCTTGAAGAGTTTCAAGAGCCAGTCGGTGCCTTCCCGGCACGGCGTACACCAGCCACAGGATTCGTGGTTATAGAAGTGAATCAGGTTAAACGTGGTTTCAAAGATGTCGGTGGTTTCATCCATCACAATCACGCCACCGGACCCAATCGAAGAACCCGCTTTGACCATACCTTCATAGTCCAGCGTGGCGTCTTCGCATTCCTTGGCCGTCATAATGTACACCGACGAACCGCCAGGAATGATCGCTTTCAATTTGCGTCCCCCCCGGATTCCGCCACAGTCTTCATTGATCAGCTTCATCAAGGGATAACCCATTGGAACTTCAAAGTTTCCGGGTTTGTTGACGTGCCCGCTGACCGAAAACATCTTGGTACCGCCTGATTTTTCAGTACCGAGGCCCCGATACCAGTCACCACCTTTCAGGATGATGTGCGGGACGGCGGTAAAGGTTTCGACGTTGTTGACAATTGTCGGGCAGCCATAGAGGCCAGCCACGGCTGGAAACGGCGGCTTGATGCGTGGGTGACCACGTAGACCTTCAAGTGAATTGAGCAGTGCGGTTTCTTCGCCGCAAATGTAGGCACCTGCCCCTGGGTGGACAAAAATATTGCACTCAAAGTCTGTTCCAAACAGGTTTTTGCCGAGATATCCGCGCTCGCGGGCTTCGGCAATCGCGGTTTCAAGAATTTTGATGAGATACCAGTATTCGCCGCGGATGTAGATGTAGGAGAGTTTGGCCCCAAGCGCAAAAGCCGCAATCGCCATTCCTTCAATCAGTTGATGGGGATCATATTCCATCAACGGGCGGTCTTTGCACGTCCCTGGTTCGCTCTCGTCGGCATTGCACACCACATATTTGGGTTTGGGCGATTGGCGCGGCACAAAACTCCATTTGAGTCCGGTCGGGAAGCCAGCACCACCGCGTCCGCGCAAGACTGACTTTTTGACTTCATCAATCACCTGATCCTGGGTCATCGTGGTGACGACTTTTTTGAGCGCCTGATAGCCTTCAGTCGCCAGGTAGGTATCAATGCTTTGAGAATTTGGCATCCCAAATCGTTTGGTAAGCAGCTTCATTTCCATGATTGCCTCAAATAGTATCGTTTGCCCTGAACACCAGCTTTCCTTGCCACAAACAGCGCCTGGCATCCGGCAGGTCATTTGCCCAGAACACGACGAAAAGTCTGAATGAATTCAATTCCTTACGGGAGCGAGTCCAAAATCTGGTCGATTTTTTCCGGCGTCAGATTTTCATGGTAATCAAAGTTGATTTGGAACATCGGTGCCGTACAGCACGAGCCCAAACACTCGACTTCGCTCAACCGGAACCGTCCGTCTTCGGTGCGCTGCCCAGGCTTGATTCCCAATCGCTTGACCAGATGGGCGGTGATATCTTCGGCACCGCACAAATAACAACTGATTGTCCGGCATACCTGAATATGATATTTACCAATTGGCTCAGTAAAATACATCGTGTAGAAGGTTAACACTTCATACACGTCGTTCATTTCAACTCCGAGCTTTTTGGCGACAAATCGCATGCCATCCTTACTAATCTGGTTTTCTTCATTCTGAACCAGATGCAGCAAGGGCAGAATAGCAGAGCGTTTGACAGGGTACCGCGCAATGATTTCGTCGGCTTTTTTGTTGATTTGTTCGCTAAACATAGTGATCTCAGCGGGGAATGAGAGGGATAAGAAGTGGTGATAAACCCTGAGTTTCAGATGAAGAAATCAATGAGTGGTTAGTGGTTAGTGGTTAGTTCCTGGCTCTTTGTTCTTGGAAAGTATTGATTTCTAATCACTAACCACTAACCACTAACCACTTTCTTCAGTCTTCCTCAGCGGTCAATTTCTCCGAGCACGATATCGAGGCTGCCGATAACTGCCACCACGTCGGCAATCATGGTGCCTTCGACAATTTTCGGTAGGGCCTGCAGGTTCACAAATGACGGCCCACGAACGTGTACCCGGCAGGGTCGCTCCGTACCGTCGCTGATGATATAGAAGCCAAGTTCGCCTTTTGAGCCTTCAATCGCGTGATAGGCTTCACCCGCCGGGACGCTAAACCCATAGGCCGCCAGCAGGAAGTGGTGGATCAGCGCATCCATCTGGTGCTTCATTTCTTCCCGCTCAGGCAACACAACTTTCGGAGTGTTGGCCTTGACCGGGCCGGGTTTTAAGCGGTCCAGGGCTTGACGGCAGATTTTCCAGCTTTCGTGCAGTTCGCGCATGCGCACCATATACCGGGCGAAAATATCGCCATCCTGCTCGACTGGAATATCAAAATCGTAGGTTTCATAGCCGCAATAGGGCTCGCTCCGACGAACGTCATGCGGTAATCCCGACCCACGCAGGCTCGGGCCGGTCACCCCCAGATTGATGGCATCTTCGGCACTGATGTGCCCCACGCCTCGGGTTCGTTTCTGGAAAATCTGGTTGCCGGTTAACAACCCGTGATATTCCTTGATGGCGGCTGGAAATTCTTCCAAAAACTGGCGCACCATCTTGGCGAAGCCCGGCGGCACGTCATACGGAAGCCCCCCAACGCGGAAGTAACTCACCGTCATGCGACCACCGCAGACAGCTTCATAAATGTTGAGAATCTTTTCACGCTCGCGGAAGCAATAGAAAAACATGGACATCGCGCCCAGATCAAGGGCGTGGGTTCCCAGCCAGACCAGATGCGAGGCAATGCGCTGCAATTCAGTCAGCAGCACGCGCAGGGTCTGGGCTCGCGGCGGAATGTCATCCACAATCCCGAGCAATTTTTCGACCGTCATCACATACCCGAGGTTATTCCCCATCGGGTTGAGATAGTCCATGCGGTCGGTAATCACAATATTCTGCTGGTACTTTTTGGTTTCCATCTGCTTCTCCATCCCAGTGTGGAGATAGCCGATGTCTGGAATCGCCTGGATGACGGTTTCACCGTCCAGTTCCAGTTGTAACCGCAACACACCATGGGTTGACGGGTGCTGAGGGCCCATGCTGATGGTGACGGTATTGTCGAGGGCAGATTGTTCCCGAATATGCTGAGCCAGCTTATCTTGTGGCGCATAATCGAGATCAACAACTGTATTCCCGGTTGTTGTGGCAATTTCAGGCATATGTTGTTCCCTGATGGTTGACGGAAAATCGAGAGCTGAGGGCTTGGGGCGACTCAAGGGATGAGGGATGAAGGATGAGGGATGAAATAAAACCAATTCTTCATCCTAACTTCTTCATCCCCAAGCCCTATGTCCGAAAAGAAATCAGTACCCACGCAACGGAAAGTCTTTGCGCAACGGATACCCTTCCAGATCTTCCGGTGTCAGAATTTTGCGGAGGTCGGGGTGATTGACAAACGTAATTCCCAGTAAATCAAAGGTTTCGCGCTCATGCCAGTTGGCAGTGGCCCAGATTCCCGACACGGTGGCCACCTGACAATCGTCTTCTGGAACGCGGACTTTGAGCCGCAACCGGATTTTATTGGGGATTGAAAACAGGTGATACACGACTTCAAAGCGTGGATCTTCTTCAAGTCCGCGATCAACCCCACACAAATCCGACAGCAGGTTAAACAACAATTTGGGTTCATCGCGCAAGAAGCGGCAGACGGGCACGATGGATTCACGCTTGACGTAAACAGTGACCTCACCATTTTGGACTTTGATGTCTTCGACCGCATCTTCAAACCGCAATCGCAGTTCGGCCAGAGTATCAGTGGCCCCCTTTACGGTGGAAAGCTGGGCGTCAAGGGTTTCCATGGCAGTTTCATTGATGCTCATTTCGTAGCCACCTCTTCTAAAAGATCAATGTCTTTGCGATCACGCAGACTCTCGGTCATGATTTTTTCCTGGAGCTTCATCACGGCATACATCAAGGTTTCAGGACGCGGCGGGCAACCCGGCACATAGACGTCAACCGGAACCACCTGATGGACGCCCTGCACAATCGCGTAATTGTCAAAAATTCCGCCAGCCGTGGCGCAGGCACCCATCGAAATCACCCACTTCGGTTCCGGCATCTGGTCATAGATTCGGCGCAGGACCGGAGCCATCTTGCGCGAAACCCGGCCCGCCACAATCATCACATCCGCCTGTCGCGGGCTGGCCCGAAACACTTCAGCGCCAAACCGGGCTAAGTCATTGCGCGCGGAGGTAATATTCATCATTTCAATCGCACAGCACGCCAACCCAAAAGTGGCTGGCCAGAGTGACGATTTGCGCGACCAGTTCACCAGAAAATCCAGTGTCGTCAGACCAACTTCCGGCAACATGTCTGCAAGCTTTGTCTCTAAACCCATATCTCAACCCTCACTTCTGAATTCTGAACTCTGAGTCACCTAACTCTTTGGTAATCAACCAGATGAAGTATGAATCCTCAATCAGGGAAGTTCTTCTTCATTCTTCATTCCCTATTTGTTCCAGCGAAAGACACCCTTTTTCCAGATGTAGATATACCCAATAAACAGGATGGCAATAAACACCATCATTTCAGAAAACACAAAAATCTTGAAGGATGGTGAAATCGCCGCCAGGTCCTTAAACACCACGGCCCAGGGAATCAAGAAAATGGCTTCAATGTCGAAGAGAATAAAGAGCAGACAGACGAGATAAAACTTCACGGAAAAGCGTTCGTGGGCCGACCCAACTGGATCTTTCCCGCATTCATACGGCATCAGCTTTTCACGGGTATTGAGGCGGGGGCCGATGAAGCGGGACGTATTGAGCATGACCAGGGCTGTTCCGGCGGCCAGAAAAAACACCATTAAAATCGGAAAATAGGCAAGCAAGCTGTCAGGTTGCATGACGGAATCCTTCGTGCAGTGCGCAAAAATTGGATATCAGATCAATGGGCGATGCGCATTCTTGGTTTCGAGGTCTCTGGTTTTTGGTCAGCGATTGACATGCAGGGGTCTCAAGAGGAAGCACCGACCACCAGACACATTCATGAGGACTGAAGAGTACCACGGCGTTTGCGCCGCAAAGCTTGCGCCAGAAACAGGGTGCATTCCCGGTTGATCGGCATAAAGCGTTGCTGCGTCAAGATGTTAGGAAAAACGCGGGGGCAAGAATTTGCTCCGTGATACTAGGCCAGCCGACTTTGGAGTGTCAAGGACAGGCTGCCTTCCCTGATTGGAAGATCACCACTCACCCTTGCTCCAAACCACCTCTTATCCTTATTATGTGAGACTCTCATCAGTCAAGTTGCTGTCACGATATCTTCATCCACTCCAAAACTCTTTATATTGCGTGCCGGGAGCGTTCTGAGAGACCTGCGGCTAAAACCCACTCTTTCGCCAAGGGAACGTACATCACAATGAACGACAAACGATCTTCTTCCGTCCCCCAGGCCACCAGTTCGGAGGAAAAGCTGTTATCCAATCCCCCATCGGAGCATTTTATGACAGCGCCCACGACCGGGGCTAATCCAAATGTACTCAAGGCGGCTCTCCAACGGGAGCAGGCCGCACGCAATCGCCTGGATGCACTGGTCAAAATCAGCAGTGCCGTGAATTCAAGCCGCGATTTAAACGGGATTTTTGAAGTGATTGCGGCAGAAGTTCGTCATCTGGTGCCGTTTGATCGTGCCAGCCTGGCTTTTTTAAATGAAGATCGGACGCGAGTGCAGGTCTATGCCCTGTCATCAGATGACCCGGCTTCGCTCCAGGTCGGAAACAGCAATCCGGCTGACGGAACGGTGACCCAGTGGGTGGTTGATCGCGGGGAGCCGGTGATTAGCAATGATTTACAGGCCGAATCGAGATTTGTCTCGCATCCCAATATGCTGGCCCACGGCTTTCGGTCGTCGGTGTCGTACCCGCTCATCGTCCGCGAACAAAAACTCGGCACCCTCAATTTCACCAGCCGTCAGGCAAACTGCTATAGCGAAGTTGATCTGGACATTATTCGGCTGGTGGCGGATCCAATTGCGATTGCCGTTGATAACCTGCGCCTGTTGTCGCTGGCCGAAGCCCGCCTGCAGGAAGCCCAGGCCGTTGCGGCCCGTGAAGAGACCATCAACCGCATTGTCAGCGCCATGCGGCGCACGCTCGACACCGAATCAATTTTGCATACGACCGCCGAACAGCTCGGGCGACATACCAAGGCTGACCGGTGTCTGGTCTACACACTGGAAGATACAGATCGTTCCGGCTCGGTTCGGGCCAGTTGTTTTGCCCTTGACCCGGCGTTTTCTGGTGCCGCTACCTGGCCGACGATTCGTGAAGCAGTGACCTCTGATTTGATCCAGGGCCACCATCTGTCCTTTCCCGATACATCGGCTGATTCAGCGCCGGCTGCCATTAATAGCCTGCATCGGATTTTTGAAATCGGGGCCGTGGTGTATGTACCGGTGATTTCACAGGACAAATTGACGGCGGTGATTGAACTCAACCAAAACACCGCTCGCCAATGGAGCGAAAGCGACGTGACGCTGGTCAAGGCCGTGGCTGATCATCTGGCGGTTTCGCTCTATCAATCCCAGCTTCACCACGAAGTCATCCGCCACAGCGCCGAAAATGCCCACCTGGTCAACGAGTTGCGCGAAACCAACCAGAAACTGGCCAAGGTCAATAAGCTGAAAGATGAATTCCTGGCCAATCTCTCGCACGAACTCCGCACCCCGTTGACCGCGATCACCGCCTGGGCCGAACTGCTTGATACCCTCTATGCCAAAGACCTGGGACTGCGCACCCCTGAACTCAGCGAAGGTCTCAACACCATTCTAAATTCATCAACCGCGCTGACTCAGATTATTGAGGATTTGATTGACCTTTCGCGGATTCAAAATGACAAGCTTGATCTTGACCTGATTCCAACTGACATCCATGCGCCAATCAAAGAAGCGCTGCAGATGATTCGCCAGCAAGCCAAAAACAAGCAAATTCAACTTGAGCTACGCCAGGACAGCCACCTGCCTGCCATGCCGATTGATGCCCAACGCATCCGGCAGGTCATTTGGAATTTGTTGAGCAACAGCCTGAAGTTTACGCCTCCCAATGGCAAGATCACCGTCACCACGCAGATCCAGGAAGGACAGATTGAAGTCCTGGTGCAGGATACCGGCATTGGAATCGAACCGTCGTTCCTGCCTTATGTCTTTGATCGGTTCCGCCAGGAGGAAGGCACCAAAAAACGGCGCTTCCAGGGGCTGGGGATTGGCTTAACCATTACCAAAGCGTTGATTGAAGCCCACCACGGACAAATCAGCGTCTCCAGCGCAGGCCGCAACCAGGGCACGACCTTTACCCTGACCTTTCCACTTCCCACCAAAATCATCCACACCCAATCGCTACCACAGACAGAAGCTACCAACGGGTCAGTCGGCGCCGATTCGTCACAAAAGGAAATTCTGGTGGTTGAGGATGACCCGCTGGTCCTTCGACTGGTCGGGCGAATGGTCGAACACCTGGGCTACACGCCACATCTGGCGGAAAGTGGGCATCTCGCCCTGCAACTTCTTGAGCAATGGACGCCGGCACTGATTCTGACAGACATCAATATGCCGGAAATGGATGGATTTGAATTTCTCACCATGGTGCGCAAATCACCGCACACCGCACACACACCGGTTGTTGCCTTGACGGCATTTGTCACCAACACCGACCGGGCTCACATGGAAAAAGCGATGTTTGACGGCATTCTGGCCAAGCCGGTGCGGCAATATCAACTGGCGGAAATGATTCAAAAACAACTTGCTTTGGAGTGCGGCGGCTTGACGCCGCTTTGATGTTTTAAGAGAGGTTTTATCATGGGCTTTGTACTCAATCGCGCGCATTTCAGCCGCCTGTTCCTGAATTCACGCCACATTCGCCGGGTCGGATTTGGCGTCTGGTGTGCCCTGCTTCTGCTTTCCAACTGGGTGCCGGTCCCAACCGCTTCAGCCGAAGGGCCGTCAGCACCGGTTCGAACGCTGGTCAATCAACCAATCAGCGAATACAAACTTCGTCGTCAAAAACTGATGGATCAAACCCGTGACGGGATTGTGGTCCTGCTCGGCAATCTGGACGAAGGCAACGGGATTGACACCAAATTTCGCCAAAATGACAACTTTTTGTATTTGACCGGTGTGGAAACCCCTGGCGCCTATTTGATTCTGGCGCCAGATGGATATCAGGGCGCGAAAGAACTGCTGTTTATTCCGCCACGCAACCCAAACCAGGAACGCTGGACCGGTCCGCAGATCGGCCCAGGTGAAGAAACGGCGAAATTGTTCAATGTAGATCGCGTTCTGTCGGCGAGCGATTTTTACCGGGTGCTCTATGACATTACCAATGCGGAATTTCGCAGCGACTGGAAAAAGCTCTACACGATTGATTTCGGGAATGGTGCGAAATTTACCCGCGAACGCGAGTTCACCGATACGCTTCGTCAGACGCTCTTCAACCTGCAAATTGTAGACGTGAACCCCAAAATTGCCGAACTGCGCAAGATTAAAGCCGCCTCGGAAATTGCCTTACTGCAAAAAGCAATTGATATCACGGGTGAAGCGCAACGCGACGCCGCCCAATTTTTAGCGCCAGGACGGCATGAATTTGAACTCGAAGCCCTCATCATCGGCGCCTTTTTGCGCAATGGGGCAGAACGAGCCGGATTTCCCTGCATCGTCGGATCAGGGACTTATTCAACCATCCTGCACTACAACAAAAACAAAAAGCAGATTGACGACGGCGACACGGTGGTAATTGACATCGGCGCCGAATACAGCCAGTACACGGCTGACATCACGCGCACCTATCCAGCCAATGGAAAATTCACCAAACGCCAGCGTGAAATTTACGACCTGGTGCTGGCTGCCCAGGAAGAAGCCACCAAAGGCTTTAAACCCGGCGTGACAACGATCAACGACCTGAATCGTGTTGTCCGTGATTTCTTTAGCCAAAGCCCACTGCGAGGTGGGAACAACCTGCCGATGGATTATTTTTTCATCCATGGCCTGACCCACTATCTTGGGATGAATGTCCACGATGTCGGGGATCTTACCAAACCGCTGGCACCGGGCACGGTGATTACCATCGAACCAGGGATCTACATTCCAGATGAAAAACTTGGAATTCGAATCGAAGACGATTTTCTGGTCACCGAAAAAGGATTGGAAAAACTCTCGAAAAACATTCCTTCCAAACCAGATGAAATTGAACGCCTGATGGCGGAAAACCGGAAATAGGGTTCCGGGTTCCGGGTTCCGGGTTCCGGGTTCCGGGTTCCGGGTTCCGGGTTCCGGGTTCCGGGTTCCGGGTTTTCGATATTTATGTCTTTTTCGTCCTTTATGTCCTTTTGATCTTTTTTGTCTTTTCCTGACCCCTGACCCCTGACCCCTATCCCCTTCTCCCTCTCTACCTACACGCTATGATTCAAAGCCTTCTTACTCGTTCTCTTCAACGTCGAGCGGACTCGCTCACGATGACTGGCCGGATTTTGTACCTCACCGAAGACCCCGCCGTGATCAAACAGCAACTGGCTGGTCAAGACCTTGACTGGTCACCGGATAACCCGGCCCTGAAATTACGCGACAACATCAGCACCGACGAAATTACCCCTGGGTATGTGTGTTATTACTATGATGAGACATTGGGTGAATTTCCCTACGTCGGCTTGAAATGCGGCGACCAGTTGCCGATTGGCCGAAATGACATCCGCCAGGGTGGCTTTGCGGTCTCGGTTTCAGGCACCCGTCGTGGAAAAGGCTCCAGCCGCGAGCAATCGCCGTTTGCCGAACTCACTGCCGGGATTCAGGTTGTGATTGCCGAAAATATTGAGCGCATTTACAACCAGAATTGCCAGAACCTGGGCATTTTGACGTCAACGAATTTTGCGCTGCTCGACAAAATCAAAGCCGGTGAAGAAATCCCGTTGTCCGAATTTACCAGGGACGCAGACGACATCACGCGGCAAATTATTGAATATGGCGGGCTGTTTGCCTTCAATCTGGCCCGACTCCAGGGCAAGGTCAGCATTCCGGAAATCACCACGGCCCCGCGCCCGATGACGCTCGCGGAGAAGATTTTTGCCGAGCACATGGTGGTGGATCTGGCCCACAATCAACTTGGCGTCGCCGCCGTTAAACCAGGAGATGCCGGTTTTGTGCGGGTTGACTGGCGATTCAGCCATGAATATGTGACGCCGATGGCCGCCAGCTTTTTTGAAAAGTATGTTGGCGCAGATGAAAAAGTCACTCATCCGGAATCAGTGCTCCTGTTCCGCGATCATTTGACCTTTCTGGATCAGGTTTTGTCGCCAGAACGCCGCAAACTTGGGTTGCTTGACGCCGCCGCCGGACTGGCTATTAAACAACAGTCATTTGCCAGCCAGCAGGGACTCACGCTCCACGGCGAACTCACTGACCGCAAAGGGTCAGAAGCCATCTGTCACAGCAAAATGTTGCAATCCTATGTGCTCCCCGGACAGATCATCGTCGGTTCGGACTCACACACGACCCATTCAGGCGCTGTCGGATGTATTGCCTTCGGCATTGGCACAACCGATGTCTTTAATGCCTGGATTACCCAGGATGTGCGGGTCAAGGTACCGCCATCAGTCAAAATCGTGGTTCATGGTCGCAAACCGGAAAGCCTGACGGCCAAAGACTTTATGCTGGAGATTTTGCGACACCCCTATGTCAAAAATGGCGAAGCCATCGGCAGCATTGTCGAATATACCGGCGAAGCCGTGGCTGCCCTGTCCATTGACGAGCGCGCCACAATGACCAATATGGCCGCCGAAGTCGGTGCCTTTACCGGCATTGTGGCGGCTGATGAAAAAACGGTCGAGTACCTGATTGCCCAACGCGGCATGTCACGGGCTGAAGCCGAACGGCTCTGTGCTGGCCGGTACAGCGACCCGGATGCCGAATATGCCAGAGTCATCGAAATTGATGCCTCAGCCATGCGACCGCTGGTTGCCCTGCCCGGCGACCCGGGCAATGGCGTGGCGATTGATGAACTGACCGAGCCGGTCAAAATTGATATTGCCTACGGCGGCTCCTGCACCGGCGGCAAAGCCGAAGACATGGATCTCTATGCCCAGGTCTTTCGCGAAGCACTTGATCAGGGAAATCGAGTGGCCGACTCGGTCCAGTGCTTTATTCAATTTGGCTCACAGGAAGTTCGGGAATACAGCGTGGCACGCGGGTATCTGGAAATCTTTGAGAAGGTCGGCGCCCAGGTCATCGAACCAAGCTGCGGTGCCTGTATCAGTGCCGGGCCGGGTGTCAGTACCCGACCCGACCAGATCACCATTTCGGCCATCAACCGAAACTTTCCTGGCCGGAGCGGACCGGGACAAATGTATCTGGCCAGTCCCCTGACCGTTGCCGCCTCAGCGATTGCCGGGCGCATTACGGAATATAAACCAGCTATTCCAAAGCACATCGCCCAGGGTAAATAATGCCAGTTAGGGTTCAGGGTTCAGGGTTCAGGGTTCAGGGTTCAGGGTTCAGGGTTCAGGGTTCAGGGTTCAGGGTTTTCGAATTTATGTCCTTTTCGTCCTTTATGTCCTTTCTAGCCCTGAACCCCGAACCCTGGAACCCAAACCTGTGCCCCTCAATCGCCGGAATATTCGGTCAAACTTCTTTTGGGCTCCCTGCAAAAAGACAGTTGCCCGTGAACCCAAAGCCGTGCATGCTTACCACCTCCATCTTTTCCTTTCCGCTATTTTCAAGACACTTCCAAGGGGGCAACCAGCGGGGTTTTCGAAACCACTCACGTTCACCTCAGCCAGCGAAAGTCTGGCGGGCGTTGGGTTTCAGCTTGCAACCACACACGACAAGCCAGGGGAAACTTACCGTTCACCAAGGAAGATCGTATGGGACTGTTCGACCAAATTCGCTCGATCACGCACCAGATGTCCACGATGCTGGACGACGCCAAAGCCCGGCGTGAAATTGACCGCTACGAACAAGAACTCCGCACCAATCCCAACAGCGTCCACGCCCTCCAGGAACTCAGTGCCCTGTATCAGGAAATTGGCGAGAATAATAAAGCCGCCGAAATCCTGGCCCGGGCGGCAGACATCCACCGCCAGCGCCAATCCATTGATCTCGCCCTGGGCCTGCTGCGACAGGCGGAACGCCTTGCGACCAAAGAGCAGCGTCCAGCCATTATTCGCCCGCTGGTTGAGATCTATACCCAGTTGAAACGCTATGATGAAGCCGCCCAACATATTCGGCAGGCACTTGATTCCTTCATCACCAACCAGCAGCGAACCGAAGCGGTAGCCTTTATTGAAAGCCTGCCGCCACTTGGGAAAAAAGATCAATTATACCGTGGCGAGTTTATGGAGATGATGCGGGTTGGGCCGGAAGGCAAATCCGTTGAATCATCCGGGTCCTGGGTGCTTGATAAAGCAGCCTTGCCCAGCCAGGGGATGTTTCCGAAAGTCAGCGACAAATTTCCTGAACAAACCCTTCTGATTGTTGACGACGACTCGGAAATGCTCCAGGTCTTAACCACTCTTTTCATTCCATTTGACTGTAAAATCATCACGGCGGCCAATGGCGAAGAAGCACTGGCCAAAGCGATTGAACAGAAGCCAACCCTGATTGTTTCGGACTTGATTATGCCGCGCATGGATGGGTGTGAGTTCTTTACCGCCTTGCGGCAACACCCAACCCTGAGCGAAGTTCCGTTTGTTTGCATGTCTTCGCGTGGCCAGGAAGAAGAACGACTGGCGGCCCTGGCTCAGGGAGTCGAGGAATACTGGGTCAAGCCGTTTGTATTGCCTGAACTGCTCTTCAAAATGCGGAATCTGTTGAAGCGGCTGCGCCCACCCGCCGATTTATCAGGACGGCTTTCGGAAATGAGCGTGGTTGAACTCCTGCAATTCCTTGATTCAAAAAAGAATACCGGTATTTTGACACTTCGCTCAAAACCATATAAAGCCTGGGTGTATATCAGCGATGGTCAGGTTATCAACGCGATCCTGGACTCGATTCAAGGGCGGATGGTCATTTATAAAGCGGTGTACTGGTTGACTGGCGATTTTGAATTTCGATCCTGTCAGGTGACAGCCAGCGACACCATTGAACTCCCGACCCAGACGCTGGTCGTTGAAGCCATCCGTCGCTATCAACAGGCCCAGCAAATTATGGATACCTTTCCAGATCAGTCGCTGGTGTTTAAATCCACAATTGAACTCCAACAACTGACCACGACCGAACCGGAACTGGCGGCCCATTTTAATTATTTAATGGCCGTGTTTAATGGTCAGCGTACGTTGCAGGACTGCCTGGCGATTCTAACCGGAGACCTGGAGGCACTGGTGCTGGCCCAATCCCTCATCAAGCAGAATTACCTGATTCCCTTATCTTCCGGGTGATCGCTTCTTAAAAATACGCGTTGAGCCCCTTGCCCCAGCCTGAGTCTGATTGCAGACACGAGCTGGGGTTTGTTGTTTCTGGCGAAACAGTCAGAAAATCATCATTTTAAGACACTCAACAAAAGCTTAGTTATTTCCGGTAAAATATACTTGACATCAATACACTCAGATTTTTATTATAGCAGCAACATCAACATTTACACATTTACACATCATGACGTCAGTTCATTCATTGAACACCAGGAGGTTATTAAGATATGTCCCGAGCACTTGCATGCACCCCAGCTTCAGCCGTACCAGCTTTTTCAAATCAACTGCTCAATCGCTGGCTGCAGGATTCCTTCACACGGTTTGAATCTCCATCCCTGAGCCAGACCCAGGGTCCAGCCGTGATTGTGTATGAGACCGCCGAAGCCTTCGTGGTTCAGGCTGAATTGCCAGGTTGGTTGCCAAACCAGGTCACCGTAGACTTTGAAAACCAGACGCTGACCCTCAAGGGAAACCGCGAACTGCCCAATGACGACACCCGCAAATATCATCGAGTCGAAGGGTTCTTTGGCCAATTTACCCGCTCATTCAAAATTCCGAGCACCATTGACGTTGATACCGTCAAGGCGGATTTGAAGGAAGGTGTATTGACAATTACCCTGCCGAAGAAAGAAAGCGTGCGTTCGCGCCAGATTACAATTGAAGCCAACTAAACCCGGGTTCCGGGTTCCGGATTTTCGAAGGTTTTGTATTTTAACCCTCAGCCCTTAGGGACTGTAAAAATACAACTTCCCGTTTTTATCGAAAGTCACCCGGAGAGATCCAATTTCAGAACAGGAAACCACGAAAAACACGAAAAACACGAAAAAGAAATCCAAAGACTTCAATGGGGTCTGAGCTTTTGTCAGGGAAAGTGCCACCGAACTCAAAAGAAAATGGCTTCGACCCAAATGAAAATCGGGAACACCCCAAAATCGGGGTTTGCCGCGCGTAGTATCCAGCTGTAACCTCGACTGTTATTTCTCCTCTGTGACGGTAGGTCGCTTTTTAAAGGAATGAGAACCCTTTTGGGGGACTCATTCCTTTTTTTGTTTTTGGCCAGCCAGTTGATGCCGTTCTTTCCTGTTCAACGCTTCAGCGAATTTTGCGCTTGTTCCCGTTCAGTGCTGTGATAGTATTTCGCCCGTTTTGACGCGCCAAACTTTCTGCTTCCAGCAGCGTTCGCCAATCCGCCCATCAGTTTCCATCTCATTGTAATCAAACTACTTGTCAACTTTGTATCGGGCAGTCGGCGAACCTCGGCAACACGACTTCCCGGACCTCTTTTTCGTCAAAACTGCACGCCCACTCACCCATCTGCCGCTCGTGGCAATTGGAATCACTCCCTGACCTCAACGAGCGATGTGTCAGGAAAGGAGACTTACCCTCGTATGAAAGTCTATACCACACAACAGATTCGCAATATTGGACTGGCAGGACACGGCCACTCTGGCAAAACGTCGCTGGCAGCGGCCATGCTGTTTACCGCCGGTGCCGTTTCCCGACTTGGACGGGTTGATGATGGTTCAGCTCCAACTGATTTCGATGACATTGAAATTGGTCACAAAGTCTCGATGTATTCAGCACTGGCCTACCTGGAATGGCACGACCACAAGGTCAATGTGATTGATACTCCAGGAGCAAACGCATTTATTCTGGATGCCCGCGCCACCTTGCGCGCCGCTGATACCGCCCTGGTCGTGGTGGATGCCAACCAGGGAGTTGGTGTCGGAACGGAAAAAGCCTGGGCCTACGCCGATGAATTTCAAATCCCGAAAATGATCTTTATCAACAAGCTCGATAAGGATCAGTCAAACTTTGACGAGTGCTTCCAATCCATTAAACAGGACCTTTCGCCACATGCCATTCCATTTCAAATTCCGATTGGCGCTGAGAAAAATTTCCAGGGATTGATTGACCTGATTTCAATGCGGGCCTTTTTGTTTGAAAAAGATGGGAGCGGAAAATTTAAAGAAAGCGACATTCCGGCTGATTTGCAGGATGACGCCCAGGTGGCTCGCGAAGCCCTGATTGAAAAAGCGGCTGAAATGGATGATGACTTGATGGAGCAATTTTTCTCGGAGGGCACGCTCACGGATGACGAATTGCTCAAAGGGATTCGACTTGGTGTGGCCAGCCGGGCGATGGTGCCGGTGTTTGTCGGCTCCGCCTACCTCAATATCGGAATCCAAAACCTGCTCAATGCGCTGGTGAAATTTGCCCCAAGCCCAGATGTGCTCGGTGAAGCCAAAGGGACCGCGCCGGATGAACCGGAAACAGAAATCACCCGCCGAATTGACGCCAAAGAACCTTTCTCAGCCCTCGTCTTTAAGACGCTTATTGATCAATTCAACCGCATTACTCTCTGCAAAATTTATTCCGGAGTGCTGAAAAGTGATTCAACCGTGTTTAACATTACCCGCAACACGATGGAAAAACTGGGGTCGGTTCAGGCGGTACTCGGCAAAAATTTGGAAAAACTCCCCGAAGCCCACGCGGGCGATATCGTGGCGCTGACCAAACTCAGGGAAACTGTCACCGGCGACACCTTCTGTGACAAAGCCGCACCGATTGTGTATACCCCGGTGGTGTTGCCAGAACCCGCCATTGCGTTTGCGCTCGAACCAAAGTCCCGTACCGATGAAGACAAACTTTCCACCGCCATTGCCAAAATTTTGGAGCAAGACCAGGCGCTCCGATATTTGCGAGATCCTCAAACCAAGGAATTCTTGCTGGCTGGAAGCGGTCAATTGCACGTTGAAATGACAGTTGAACGCCTCAAGAAACGCTATGGCGTTGATGTCATCCTGCATCAGCCGAAAGTGGCCTACCGCGAGACCTTTAAAGGCTCGGTTCAGGTTCAGGGCCGCCATAAGAAACAAACTGGCGGGCGCGGTCAGTTTGGCGATTGTGTCTGTATTTTCTCGCCAGCCGAACGCGGTGAAGGCTTTAAGTTTATTGATAAAATCTTTGGCGGATCGGTTCCAGCCAACTTCCGACCAGCGATTGAAAAAGGCATTATCGAAGCGGCAGCCACGGGCGCCCTGGCCGGGTATCCGATGGTTGACTTTCAGGTTGAGCTGATTGACGGGTCCTATCACACGGTGGACTCAGACGAAATGTCATTTAAACTCGCTGGACGCAAAGCGTTTCGGGCAGCCATGGAAAAAGTCAAAATGGTGCTGCTAGAGCCAGTGATGCGGGTTGAAGTCACGGCCCCGAGTGAGTTTTACGGCGACCTGATTGCCGATATGAACACTCGCCGCGGACGCATTGAAAATACCGAAACCAAAGGCTCACAAGTTGTGCTGAAATCCTTTGTCCCACTCTCGGAAATGCTCAATTACATGCCCCGCTTAAATTCAATCACTGGCGCTCGTGGAAGCTACACGATGGAATTTTTGCGCTATGACGAATCTCCAGCCTCGGTGGTCCAGAAAGTTGTGGCCGAAGCTCAGGCCGCTGGACGTCTGAAGGTTGAGGAAGAATGATAATTTCGGGTTCAGGGTTCAGGGTTCAGGGTTTTAACCTCTGGTTTGGAGAAATTTTACCTCATTTGATCTATTAATTATTTGAAAGTTCCTTTGAAACTTTCAGATGGTTCGCCTTTTGGTTCAGTCAGCACCCTCCATTCAGAATCCTTGAACCCTGAACCCTGAACCCTGAACCCTGAACCCTATCCTCTCCTATGCTTCTTTCCTACTGGTCAGATCTCCAACTGGTGCCCATGTGGTTTTGGGGTACCTTTGCTTTCATTTTCGGGCTGTGTATCGGCAGTTTCTTAAATGTCGTCATCTATCGTGTCCCACGTGGAGAATCCATTGTCTGGGGCAAAACGCAGGGACGATCTTTTTGCCCGGAATGCCACGCCATTATCGCGGGCTATGACAATATCCCGCTCCTCAGTTATCTCTTGCTGGGTGGGAAGTGCCGTCAATGTAAAGCGCTGATTTCCATCCAATATCCACTGGTTGAATTCTTAACTGGCCTGCTGTTTGTCGGAGCACTCTATCGGTTTGGGCTCACACCACATCTGGCGGCCAACTTGTTTTTCATCGGTGCGATCATTGCCCTGATCTTCATTGACTACTTTACACACCTCTTGCCGGATGCCATCACGCTTCCAGGCACGGTGGTGTCTCTGGTGGTACGTGCGTTTGTCTTGAATTTTATTGGCGTGGAGTATCTGCGGGACTTCGCGCTGCTGGCTGGAATTCCATTTACCGCCACTGGACGCACCGCCTCGATCATCAATGCCCTGGTTGGGATGGCAATTGGCGGCGGCACACTCTGGCTGATTGGTGTTGGTTATTTCCGATTGCGAACGTTTCGAATGGATTCGGTTGAGCGCCTGAGCACGTTTCTGATTGAAGAATGCGTCCCGGAAACCTTTGTCCGGCTCACCATCCGCCGTCAGAACCGAATCAGCCATGTGATCATTGAAGCCGGTGACTTTACCGAATACCCACCGGAACTCCAGGAAGAACTCCACTTTAAGCGGCATGAAACCGGCTCTCCCGAGTTGCAGGTGACATCGCTTTCCGGTGTGGTCGCGGAAACGGAGTCCGGCGGTGTCAAAATTACTGAAATTCCGGATTCCTCCCTCGCCAAAGAATATCAACTCCAGACCGGAGACATCATTCTCCGGGCTTCACGCGAAGGCATGGGATTGGGCGACGTCAAAATGATGCTCTTCGTTGGCGCCTTTTTAGGTTCTGAATTGACCTTTTTGACCATGCTGCTGGGCGCACTGATCGGCATGGTCATTACCGGGCTCAGATTGATTCGTCAGGGGCGTTCCGCGCTTGATACGATTGTCCCCTTTGGTGTTTTACTCGGCATTGGGGCACTGGTGGCTCTGTTCTATGGCCACCTGATGGTCAACAAATACATGGAGTATGCCTTGAATTACCTGAGCCGCTAGGAATGAAGAGAGTGGTTAGTGGCTAGTGGTTAGTGATGCGAATTAAGAGTTGAAGTGGTTTTGGTCCTCAGTACAAGTCCCCATAAATGGGGGATGGAATTTTGGTTCCTCCGAATTGGCTTTCGCCCGGATGGGCGCCGGACAATAGCCGGTGGTTTGCCGCTTTGGGCACACCACCGGAGCGTCGGTCCGCAGTGGGTTGCGCCCGGATGGGCGCTGGAAGCTGGTTCGGGTCCCGTTTCCTGCAGGGTTTTCGGCGCCTCGCTCACCATTGTATTCGTCTTCGAGCCCTGGGAACCTGGTCATTCCCCACCTTTTCCCCGCCCGGCCAGCCGCCGCCGCCGTAGGCGGCAGATAGCCGGGAGGGAGGTGAGGAGGCAATGTTTTCCCATGGTTGCACCCTGGGCTAGCGTGCCTACGCGGGAGTTCCTGGGCTCAAATCCGCTCTTTTTTCAATTCTTAACTGGCATCACTAACCACTAACCACTAACAGGATTCTTCATTCTGCCTTATGAGCCGTCAGCCACCGCGATGGATTGCGATTTTATTTCCGCTGCTCCTTCTTGGGTTGCTGATTGGTGTCAATCTGGCTGGACTTTGGGCCAATCATCAGTTGCGCGAAGCATTTGTCGCTGAACGCGAGCACCGCTACAAAGCCGAAACCCAGATCATTGCCCTGCGATTGCAGTTTTTGATTCAGAAATATGGCCCGTCCGCCATCACGCCAGCCAGTTTGGTCGAATTGCTACATCGTCAACACCTCACTGCCCTTCTGGTTATTTCACAGCCATCCGGGATCGTGGCGCAGGCCAATACAACCCCTCCAACCACATCACCCACGGCACCACCTTCCTCGGCAAACGCCTCTCAGGTTTTGCGCTATCCACTGGTTGATACCGAAGGTCGGATCTGGGGGCAGGCTGAATTTACCATTGCACCTGATCGAATGAATGTTGCCCAACTGGCCTCCAGGGCGATTTTTGAAATCCCGCTCTGGCTGGTCAGCAGTTTACTTGTGTTCTGGATTGCCAAACAGGCACTTAGTTTTTTGCGCCAGCCTTCTGAACTCGAAGACCCTTCCCTGCTGACCGACACTTCTGAAGTCCGATTTGTGATGGAAGGCTATCAGCAAATGATTGACCGGCTTCAGGTAAAAGGGAAAGAGCTAGAACGTCAGCGTGAAGCGGAACGTGTGCGGGCCGAATCAAGTGAACGCTTCAGCGACCGCCTGGTGGTCAGTATCCCCGATGCCCTGATTGTGGTTTCAATTGACGGCCTGGTTTCGATCACCAACCTTGAAGCCCGGCGACTGTTTGTAAAAGTTGACGGAGGGTTGCCGCTCCCGGAACCCAAACCTACCTCGGTCCCATTTCAGGATTTCTTTGCCGGAGCACCTGCCATTGCAACGTTGGTGGCGGAAGGGTTGCGCACCGGAGAAACCCAGCGTTCAACTGAGGTGAGTGCGGAACTGGGTGGGAAACGGCATTACCTTGAAGCCAGCGTTTCGCCGATTCCAGGTCGGGCCGGCACCTGGCAGGGGGTGTTATGCCTGGTAAGTGACAAAACCGAAATCGTCGAACTCCGCCACGGACTACAACTTAAAGAAACGCTGGCGAGCCTGGGAGAAATGGCTGCCGGGATTGCCCATGAGTTTAAGAACTCGCTGGCCACGATTTCCGGATTTGCGCAAATGATTGAAACTGATACCGATGCAGGATTGGCCCGGCCCGCCCGGGCACTTCGGACCGAAGTCACTCATCTCACCCAGGTGGTGACGGATTTCCTGTCTTTTGCCCGTCCTCAAGATACCCAGTTTCATCCGGTGGACCTGCAGGAACTCCTTGATGCCTGCTGTGATCGGCTTCGACCAGAAGCCGAAAAACGGCAGGTCCAGATTGTACTCACTGGGAAATTTCCCACTGTCGCGGGTGATGCCACACTGCTTGGTCGGGCATTTCTCAATTTGATCCAAAATGGCATCGAAGCCATTCCCGACGAAGCAGTTTTTCGGGAGGTCCGCATCACGAGCGACCCGATTGACCCAGGCGACGAAGCAGTCCAATTTTGCCGAATTACCATCACGGATACCGGCTCTGGGATTCCGGCTTCCGATTTGGCCAGCGTATTTATTCCCTTTTTCACAACCAAATCGCGTGGATACGGCATTGGACTGGCTATTGTGCAAAAAGTGTTTGTAGGTCACAATGGACGGGTTGAAGTCGCCAGCCAGCCAGGGCACAGCACCACCTTCACGTGCTATTTGCCCTGCAATCGAAATCTTTCAAGTCAGTAGTCAGTAGTCAGTAGTCAGTAGAAAATCCAAAGCCTTAAAGCCTATTGTCTGCCTTTAAGAAATTATTCATAAATACCACGACTAGAACTGAATCCACCTGGCACGAATATCATTGTCCCAACACTTGATCACTGACTACTGACGAAAAGTCGTCCAGCCTTTTTACTTTTCTTGATTTTGGAGGTCTTTTGTATGTCGGACATACTTGCTTCACTTCGTCAACCACTCTCAATTTTGCTGTTCTGCGGGTTCGTCGGAACAGGTTCAGCAACGATTCTGGCCAGAGATCTGACCATCCCGTTGACCATCCAAATCCAGGAACCTTCCCCTTCACAGCAGCAGCCACCAGCCCAGCAACCGACAAAACCCCGAAAGAAGGTGTTTACCAACGAAGATTTTGGTGCACCGCCAGCGGAAGAAGCCAGGGAACAAATGTATAAAAAGGCATCTGAAGAACGGGCTGGCGAAGAAGAAGCCTGGCGAGCCGAGGTAAAGGCGGCCCGGGAAGCAATAAAGGCAGCTCAGGAGGAGAAAAGCGCTCCGAAAGAAATAAAACCGGAAATCGCTGCTGAGCCAAAATCAGACGTCCACCCAGATTTGCTCTTGATCGAAAAGCTTTCAAAGCCTCAATCGAACCAGACCGCAACCACGTCAACCCCATCGGAACCAGAAACAGATCCAGTGGCCGAGGCTGAAAAACGCCTTGAACGATTACTGGTGCAAGGTCAGGACAAGGGATTTCGTGAAACCCCACCGCCGCCACCTCCACCCAAGGTAGAAGAAGTCAAAAAAGAAGAGCCTAAAAAAGATGAAAAGAAAAAAGAGGAGAAGAAAATAGAAGAAGAACCCGTGGAAGAACCGATCAATCAGTAACCCCATTTGGGTGTGAGGTTGGATTATTTCAATATCCCCGCAAAATCAGTTTGCGGGGATATTTCGGAAGTGCATTTCATTGAAATGAAAGAACCTCTCGCCTCATAACCATCACCTACCAGACTTTCCAAACTTCTGACTCCCCAATTCCAGCTTTTATGGCTGATATTCTGGTTGTTGAAGACAAAGATTCCCTCCGTGAAATGCTGTGTATGACGCTTGAACGGGCCGGGTACAGCGTTGCCGAAGCTGGCGACGCTGCCCGCGCCCGTCGTGCGTTACAAGATCAGCTCCCCCAACTGGTCCTGACTGACCTGCGCATGCCGCACGGTGGTGGACTGGAAGTTTTGCGGATCACTAAAACGCTCGACCCAGACCTCCCAGTAATTATTCTGACGGCGTATGGCTCAATTGATGAAGCCGTCCAGGCCATGAAAGACGGGGCGCTTGACTTCCTGCAAAAACCCGTTGATTCCGAACATTTACTCCTGGTGGTTGGGCGTGCGATTGAAGCCCAGCGATTGCAACGTGAAGCCATCTTACTCCGTGAGGAATATTCAAAACGCTATGGCTTTCCGCGGATTGTGGGCGATTCACTCGTCATGCAACAGGTCAGCAAGCAAATTCAGCAGGTAGCCACAACCAGCACCACCGTGCTCCTGCTTGGCGAGTCAGGCACCGGCAAGGAACTGTTTGCCCGGGCGGTTCATCACCTCAGCCCGCGTGCCAACCGGCCCTTTATCGCCCTTAACTGTGCGGCAATTCCTGAAACCTTGATTGAAAACGAACTCTTTGGCCACGAGAGAGGTGCCTACACGGGTGCTGACAGCCGCCGGGCTGGAAAGTTTGAACTGGCTCAGGGTGGGACTATTTTTCTGGATGAAATTGGTGAATTGCCGCTGGCCGTCCAGTCAAAACTCCTGCGCGTGATTGAAGAACGCACCATTACCCGGATCGGCGGAAGCGCTGAAATTGCAGTTGATGTCCGCATTGTCACCGCCACCAACCGCGATCTGAATCAAGCAGTTGCAGACAAGACGTTTCGTGAAGATTTGTTCTTTCGGCTCTCAATTTTTCCGGTGCGGATTCCTTCCCTGCGGGAACGCCGGTCTGATATTCCACAACTGGCCGAAAGCTTTGCCCAACACTATGGTCGCGAGATTCGCCGGAGCACCATCAAAATTTCGGACGAGGCGATGCGTTCGATGGTCGCTTACGACTGGCCAGGCAATGTCCGCGAACTCAAAAGCTGTATCGAACGTGCCTGTATTCTGTGCAATGGAAAAGTGATCGAAGCCAGAGATTGTTCGCTCTTTACACCCTCGCAGCAAAAGAGTCGCACAGATCGGTTTTTGGAAGGCATTGACTTTGGTGGGACGCTTTCTGAAGTCACCGACCGGGTTACCCGGATGGTCGAAAAGCGCAAAATTGAACTGACGCTCGAAGAAACCAGCTTTAATAAAACCCGGACGGCTGAGCTGCTCGGCATCAGCCTGAAAACTCTGGCGTCGCGAATGAAAGACTTGGCGATTGAGTAACCGCTGAGGGCCTGGGGCTAAGGGCCATAAGCGCCAGGATAAGAAACCCCGTGTCCTTTCCGTTGGCATTGAATGACGCTCTTGTCGGGCTTGGGTCTCGTTGCGGGCCGTGACCGTGGGCTTCGCACCACGGCTATTGAACAACGACCCTGCGGGCCTGAAATCCTTATCCTGGCGCTTATGGGGCTAAGGGCTGAGGGAAATACAATTTTTCCAATCAGTTCCCCTTTATGTTTCTTTCCAGTACATCTTGTTTGGATCTGGAACGTGGGTAATGAAACAATCTTGAATACCCATTCTTTTTACTTCTTCAACCACTTCTTTTCGGGTGATGCCAAACGTGAGGAGCTGATCACCATCGAGCGCAACATACTGATCAGTATACTCAAGCTGATGAGATTTAATCCATTCAACGGATTGCTTTCGTTTTCTGGCCCTTTCTTGATCAATAGCTTCAGGGTTAGTTCCCTGGTCCGAGGCGGTTGCATCTTGAAGAAGATAGTTTACCAGGGCAATTTTTTCAGTTGAGGTAAGGGCCTGGGCCTGCTGCATCAGTTCAAGCAAAACTTGAGAAGACATATTACCTCTCATCTTTCGGGTGGGTTGTGATTGCAATCAATCAACTTCTTATTCTACCCATTTGATTTCTATTCCACCAACGCCACCCGACTGCGCTTAATGGCTGCCGAACGGTTTGGATACAGCCCGTCAATCGTTTCAAGCAGCGTCGGATGATGGGCCGCAATGTCTTCTTCAAGCGGAACCCGTCCAAGCTGGCGTGCCAGCGATTGCAACCGCATTTCAACTTCTTTCTTTGAGCCATTCAACTTTGGTTTCGTAATGCGCGCCCGTGGAACTTCAAGCACACCAGCCGTTTGAGCCTGGGCTTCCATCAAGGCCAGATTGCGGCGGGTCAGTTCCACATAAGTTGGATCCAGATCAAGCATCACAAAATTTCGCCCCAGCTTTCGCGCAGCCAGCGCGGTTGTCCCGGCACCGCTAAATGGATCAAACACCAGTCCGCCGGGTTTGGTCGTCAATTGGATGACTCGCTCCATGAGTTTTTCCGGAAGCTGGCAGGGGTGTGCATCCCGATGGCGCTTGTGCCGGATGCGTTGAATATCGCTCCACACATCAGACAGTTCAACACGGGTGTCATTACCGTCTATGGTTCGGCTGCGCACGCATTTGGGTCGCAAACAATAGATTGGTGCATTTGGCGCCATCACGGCGCCAGGTTTTGGCTCTTTGCCCAACGGCGAATAGTTGACGGTGCCCTTCCCGCCAGTTTTGGTGTAGTACAGCAACGCATAATGGGCCGGCATCAGCTTGCCGCGTGGTTCAGAGAGGGCATCCCACACAATCCAGTGCCGGAACTCAAGCCGTTCATTCAGAAATGCCGCCTGATACATCGCCCATTTGGGTAAATTGAGCGTCAGGAGCGCCCCGCCCGGTTTGAGCGTTCGGATGAGTCCGTCAAGCCACGCCTGGCACCAGTCAAGGTACTCACGCTCAGCCAGACCGTCGTCACATTCGCCATAGGGCTTGTTCAAATTGTAAGGCGGGTCGGCAAAGACCAGATCGAAAATACCTTCCGGATACAACTCCGCCACACGATTGAGGAACGACACGCAATCACCCTGATAGACCTGATTGGGTTCGAGTGTGGTGAGGGTTTGCCATTCAGAAGTTGGAACCGCAATCGGATCCGTCTTTGTTTTCAACAAGAGCGAAGAGGCGATGCCCGACTGCCCTTCGATGACGTGCAAGAGTTTGGCTTTTGGTTTGTGAACCAGTGCGGCAATGCGTTCCAGCACCGATTCCGGCAGCAAGTGGCTGGTTAATTTGTGTTTTGGCAGATCACGCCAGATATCGGACATCGCCGTCCCAAGCGGATTCATGAGGTGCTTTTTGCCACCCCAATCTTTCAGGTTCAACCCACAGGCCGCACAGAAGGCATGAGGAACCCGAACCGTCGCCGTGTTGAGCTGAAACCGCGTTGGTGTTTTTCCTTCAGATTTGCATTTATGAAACAAAAGCAAGCCTACATGTGATGGCTGAAGCGTTTCACGGCGTGGCGCGTCATCCAGATCAAGCGCAATCCAGTACTTGAATACCAGCGAACACCGCTCATCCTTCAGCTCAGACAGAAACATGCCATACAACGGCAATTCGTGCGGCAGGCCATACACGAGCAGAAATCCGCCAATTTCGACCGCGCGGGCCAGTTCGGTCAACGCCTGTCTGGTGGCTTCGGTCAATTCGTAAGCGACGGGCGGTTCGCCGGTTTGTTTGGCACGCGGATCAAATTTGGTATTGACCACCACCGCCCGCTGGCTTTCGGGTTTGAGTCTGGCAAGTCGTTTGAGTGTCGGATTGGAAAGCGTGGTCCACATGGTAGGGGTCAGGGTTTCAGGGGCTAAGCTCAGGATAAGGGGTTTAGGCCCGCAGGGTCGTTGTGTAATAGCCGTGGTGCGAAGCCCACGGAATACGGCCAGAGCGAGCCCCAAACCCTACAAGGTTTTGAGAAAAGCGATCAAGGCCCGTTTGTCTTCGGGTGAAAGGTCGAGGCCAAAGGTGTGACCTTTCACGGCTCGCGAAGTGACACCAGGGCCTTTCCAACCAGTCGGCACGTAGTCATCACGCAATCGTTTCGGGTCAAACCAGTCTTCAAGCGTCGCAATCGAGCCGGAATGTTCGAATGGCCCACGATACCACAGTCCTCTCAATGATGGAACCTTGTAGTAACCAGTTCCTTTGCGAGTTTTCAGCGCCAGCCCGGAATCTGTTCCAACCGAAGCCGGAAAGATGTCATATTGCTTGAGATGGGCTTTGGGTGGAATGAACTCTGTCGCCGGAGTCAGTTTATTGCTGGTGTAAAACGGCGGCGTGTGACAGGTCGCACAGGCTTGCTGGTCAAAGATTTGCCTGCCACGAGCGGCCAGTTCGTCAACTGGATTGGGACCTGGCGGAGGTTCAAGGGTCCAGAGGTATTTCCCAAGGGCATACATGGCTTCATCTGGAAAGCGAAAGAGTGCCACGCGTTGTTTTGGAGTCAGAAACTGATATGGACCAACCCGGTTCGCATCAACTCGTGAAACCAGAATCGCATATCGGGCGAGGTCTTCCGGTCCACGATTGAGATGGGTGCCAGTATTGTCGAGATACCGGCGATCTTTAATGCCATTCAAGTCCGGGATTTTGGTCGGGTAATATGGGCTGCCATTAAAGCGGTGAACTTCACCACGGACAAAGCTCAGGTCAAGCTGGCCAGCTTCTTCATCGGTCATCGTTTTGATGCGTTTGTGAATGTCATTTTTGATCCACGGCACCCCGTAGGAAGCATACAAATGTGCGGGCATCGGCAACAATTCCCGGCCACTTTTGCCGATTCGTTCAAAGGCTTTGCCAAAAAGAATTCCAGCGCCTTCAAAGGCCAGATTTTCATTTCCTTGCGCGCCACGAATGAGCAATCCATTGTCCATCACCCGAACGTGACAGGCGGTGCATTCCGGCAGGCTGATTTTGAGTTTTCCATCGCGATCAACTACCCAGCGCAGAGCCGGAAGGATGCCCTCTTTGGTCATATTGAGACCATCGCGTTTGAGTGCTTCCCGGTCGCTGATATAAGCCATGATTGCTGGATCATCCGACCGTGTTTCCGGCACATCCAGTTCGTCAAACACCCGTTGCCCGGCCTGAACCCAATCGGCTTCGGATTGAATTTTCTCCGGTTCGATCAGAAGCTGTGCGCCCTGTTGCTTGAGCCATTCGCGGTAGCCTTTCGGTTCAAAATCGGGATGGTACACCGGGTAGGTCCGCAGGTTATCAACCGGCAACGCATAATATTCTTTTTCAGAAACGTAGTGCGGTTTGGCCCCAATCCCGGCGAGCGGAAGCGACCACGTCGCCAGCAGTTTGTCATCCCAAATTTTGGGCACTTTTTTTGGCGGGTTCTTGGCCAGTTTTTGAGCTTCGGCAGTGAGCTGTGATGAACTGAAGCAACCACATATCCCGATAAAACACAGAAGAATCAACAGTTTTCCTATTCGTGGCATACTGATTCCTTTGCTCTTTCCAGATTCCAGAAAAAGACATAAAAATGCTCTAATCCGCGAAGACCAGCTTCACTGGACCAGTCGAAACTCTGGAACCTGGCAACTTAATTTGAAGATTTGGCTATGGATAAGATTGGCGTGAATCCGCGGGGTAGTACTGACGAAGAGCACTGGTTGGATGTGTGTTCGAACTGCTACGGCTTGACGTAGCTTTGGAATCGGTTATAGATGCCAGTTAAGAGTTGAAGCAGTTTTTGGTTCTCAGCCCAGGAACTGGGCGCCGGCTCGTAGCCCAGGGCGAGTCTTCGAGCCCTGGGAATTCGGGTCATTTCCCACCTTTTCCCCGCCCGGCCAGCCGCCGTAGGCGGCGGCTGGCCGGGCGGGGGTGAGGAGGCAACGTTTTTCCAGGGTTGCACCCTGGGCTACAAGCTTGCCACCCGCTTCGTGGGTTCAAATCCGCTCATTTTTTCAACTCTTCAGTGGCATTAATAACAAATGAGTTCAACCGTGCCGAATATCAGGGGCTTTCAGCCTCTAACTTGAAAAATTTCAGGCAATTTGCACTTATGTATCCATTTGGTGCAATTCGCCAGACACTTTCTGGCGAATTCGATACTCTGTCTCCACAAATGGAGGGACCTGGTTATGTCCACATTACCGCTGAATCGAAAGCATTATTAAAGGAGTGACCATGAAAACTTTCTTGTGCCTGTTTCTTGGGTTCTTCAGCCTGTCGCCAGTCACACTGGAACCCCAAAAAGCTCCTCCCTTACCACCAATTGTCGTTACCACGAAAAAAGTCAAACCGACCAAAATCAACCATCAGGCGGCTAAAGCCAAGTTGCTTGGAACGCACAAATTTGAGGTTCGAGATGTACGCGGAGATTATAGAAGCATCGCAACCGTCACCGAACAACAGGGAGTTTTGTCACTCCAGGCTCAGCAGTTCTTTTCAAAGGGATTGGGAGGCCAGTCAATTATTGATGGCATCATTACCGAAGTGAATGCGCACTCCTTTAAATTCAAAGGGAGAGTTTCCATTGAGACACACGACTTTGTTTGTGAACGGGAAGGAGTTTTTCTGTTCCGCGTCCATGAAAAACAGAAATTGTGGCGAATGCAGCGCATGTCTGGTCGCTGTGGTCAGGTTACAACGGCGGTGGATATCCATTTTCGGTGAGTCCCAAATCCAGGGGTATGCTCTTTTTAGAAACCAAGTCAGGCAACAGCAAAATCAGTCAGTTTACGCCGCTCGGGACGATAAAACCCTAAAACAATGTCTTGATGTGGAACCCCAGCATCAAGCAGTTCTTGGGTAACTCCATTTTCAAAGCCGTCCCATTCAATCCAGATTTTGTCGTTCTTGATTCGAGCGTGGAACACAAGGTTATGGACTCTCCCAGCGACGTTCCATCCGGTATCAATCACCAAAAACTGGTTGTTTTCCAAATCACACACCGGGAGCAATTCACAATTCGGGTCGCTCGAAATCACCTGGGATTGCCGGGAAACGATGGTTTTGAGAAGTTGCTGATAGCGGGTTAGCTTTGAATCCATTGTGTAACCTTCTTTTTATCTAGGGCTTACGCCAAAAGAGGCAAACGAGCAAAATAGCCCATAACTGAATCAGTTCATCAAAAAAGAGGAAATGTATTGCGAAGCCTGTCAGTGTCGCAAAGCCTGGATTTAACGCAACCACTTCGCCTGCTGTTTGTTGGTCTGGGTTTGGCTCAAAAACCTAACCTACGCCACTGGTAAGACCCTCTATTAATCAAGTACGACCAGTTAGACGACTATATGGTTGCTTAGCTTCGCCACCCACTCGTTCCGATGGTTCTTGCCTCAGTCTTATTTTAAGAGTTGTGATCCTGATGGACCGGACTAAGAATCGCCGTGATCTTAATAAACTTGGCTCATTTCGATACAATAGAAACAAAATGCTCAGGACGAACAAAATGGATATTAAGATTACTTTCGGAATAGTCCCAAAAAGTACAAGCACTAAAGGAATACCTGCAATGAACAAGGTTATCCCAAAAACACAAAACCGCGCCGCATATATTACCATTGCTTCAGGAAAGGGTCTCTCAAGAGGCAGTCTTAACTCATCAGGAATTTCATGCGTGTTCATTTGACCAGCTCCTTTTCTTCCTTTTGGGCGGCTTCACCGATTGGAGTCGCCTGCCCCTCACCAAGTAAACTGACTTTTTTAGCCTTTGATATCTCTAACTTCGTTCGGTAGTACATTGTTGAAATATCCTGCCACGCCAATAAAACGATCGGGGCTAAGGTGGATAAAGCAAAAAAACATTGGGCGACAAGTATAGCGTAATAATCAATCCCATGGGCAGGGAACTTTTCTACAAGGCGACCAACTCCCCATTGGGCCAATACCCAAATCGCAAGAAACACATTATCCACCAGAATGGACACCGACCAAATCAAGTTTGTGTTGAGTTTTTCCTTTATAGGTGATTCATCTGCCATGCCTCAATGTTCCTTTATTTATTGAATTTAATGACCACCTTCCTGTTAAAACCAAATCTAACATAGGGAACCTCCCTAAAGAAATTCTCTCATCTATTATCAAATAGTTACATCCGCACGGCGTCGGTGCAGACTTCGGCGAAACGGCAATTCAAGCACCGGGCGCCGGGGTTGGCTTCGAATTGCGTGCTTTCCATAACCCGGACGTTGCGGATCTTCTTCGCGACGTTGAGCACGGCACGATGACAGGCGTCTTCAGAAAGCTGGTCGGCGGGGAAATGGTATTCGAGGTTCGGATGCAGGAAATGGAGCGTCGCTTCAACGCGCTTCACGTTTGGCAGCAACCACCAGGCGGCCAGCGAATATGCCTGCATTTGAATTCGATACATCGCGGCTTTTTCGGCCAATTCGGTGTCGTATCCGGCGCGGCTTTTCCAGAGCGTGTTGGTCTTAAAGTCAATCACGTGAACGTGCAGCCCGTCTTGATGCTCTGAAATCAACAACTTATCTACCGAACCCAAAATCATGGCCGCATCGGTGCGCAGGGCAAAACTCATTTCACTCTTCACAAATGGATGGAGCGCTGGATTGCGTTCGGCTTCTGGCGACAATCCGGCCTGCCAGCGTTCTTCGACTTTTTGATGGAGTGCACTATAGACGTAATTTTTCGCCAGCGGCCAGAGGTCTTTGAGTGCTTCTTCATCATCAATGAAGGCCAGTTCGTCGGCCCATTCGTCTACGCGGGTTTGCCGGATGTCTTCGAGCGCCTGCCGAAGCGTGTCAAACAGGTCGTCGCCTTCGCGGAACAGTTCGCAAAACCGATGAACAATCGTTCCGCGCAGCGTGGGACTTAACCGGGCGCGACCTTCGCGGGCTTCGGCATCGTCCGCCCGTCCGCTTCCGGCTTTGAGTTCCATATCCGGCATCTGCAAAAACCGGGCGAAGTAATACTGTCGCGGGCAGTTCAGGTAGTTGACCAACTGGGTCACGCTGTAGCGGTAATGGAGTGCCGATTGCGTTTCTTCCGACGCTGGCACCGGCTCCATTTGCTGTTCAAGTTGGGATTGGAGCGCGGCCAGATTGCGCTGACGTTCGCGCTGTTGCTGGGGTGTACGCATGGGCGCGCGTTTGCCGCCAGCATCCGGAGTGCCAGCGTCAACCACAATCGGTTCGACGCTGAGTTCAATTTCACGACCACGCACCAGGGCGTGAGATTCGCCGCATTCAACTACGGATTCACCCGGCGCATCGTGTGTTCCCAGCACCGTACACAACCAGCGCAGCCAGCTATCCTGTTCACGAATCAGCTTTTCGGTCGGTTTCATCTGCCTGGAAGCGGCTGACAGAATCAGGTAATCCTCGGCGCGGGTCATCCCAACATACAACTGGCGCATGGATTCAAATTGTTCGCGGAGTTCCAGTCGCTCCTGAATTTCCGCATAGAGTGCCGTTGCGACTTTGCCTCCGCGCTGGTCAGGCACTTGAAATGCCAGCCCGCGGTCACGGTCAAACAAAAACACATCGCGATAGGGTCGGCGTTTATGGTTCAGGTCTGGAATCACCACGATGGGAAATTCCAGCCCCTTCGATTTGTGAACCGTGAGAATCGCCACCGCATTGAGGCCAAGTTCAAGCTGGGCTTCGGCTTCGCGACCTTCGAGTCGTCGGAAGTTGCGGATGTACTCGACAAAATCACGCAGCAACCGCGCTTCATGCTGTTCAAACCCGCGTGCCTGCCCAATCAACTTGTCGAGATTTGACAACCGTTGTGGTCCATCTTCGGCGGCGGCACACATCACGTCATATTGCGTGCGACGGATGGCACGTTCGATCAATTCCGAAAGCGGCAGTCGGTTGCGGACATACATCAAATCCTGGAGCGTTTCCGAGGCTGCCGCGAGCAACGCATGTTGGTCACCGGTGATGTTGGCAATGTTGGCGTGGTTGAGGAGCGCGGCAAACATCGGACGCCCAGCTTTGCGCTTGCTGGCGATAACCGTTGGCACAGCCGGCTCTGTCGGTGGCATAAAACTTTCGTTTGGCGGCACCATCGGCGGCACGGTTGGTATCAGTTCTTCAGCCCAGCGCAGTGAATACAGCGTCTCATCCGAAATGCCAAAGAGCGGTGACCGCAGAATCGCCGCCAGGCTGATTTCATCGGTCCGATTATCGAGAAATTCCAGTAAGGTCAATAAATCCAGCACTTCCGGGCGGGAATAGAATCCACGACCAGCCACGACGTAGTACGGCACCCCGGCGCGCTGAAACGCCTGTTCATAGGCTTTTACCTGGGTAAACGCGCCAAGCAAAACCGCGAAATCCTTGTAGTTTGCCCCACGTTTGCCGCCATCTTTGGTACGGACCAGTTCCTCGCCGTTTTCAACCATCTGTTTGACACGAGCGGCCAGCCGACGGGCTTCAATTTCGCGAAGCGATTCGTCATCCGGATCGGCTTCTTTCTTTTCTTCATCCGTTTCCGGTTCAGGCACATAGTAGAGAAATTCCACTGCCGGACCGTCATCCAACTGGGTCCGGAATGGAATCCCCGGTTCGTGTTCGACAAACCCAAGCGATAGAAAATGGGCGCGGTCTTCGCCAGCTTCAAGCCGCATCAAACGCGAGAAAAACCCGTTGAAAAACCGAATCAACCGGCTATCGCTCCGAAAATTGACATCAAGGGCAATGTGTTCGCCCCGACGACGTTGAATTTCCTGGATGGCTTCTTCAAAGACTTCAACTTCAGCGCCGCGAAAGTTGTAAATGGACTGTTTGCGGTCTCCGACCAGAAACAGGCTTTGCCCTTCAGCACTCCGCGAACCGGTGTCAAGTGCAAGTAAACCAATGATTTCGCGTTGCAGCCGGTTGGTGTCCTGAAATTCGTCCACCAGAAAATAGCGATACCGCGCCGAGGCTCGCCGGCGGACATCGGGCGCGTTGACAAGCAAATCACGGGCAAAAAGCTGGAGGTCTTCATAATCAAGCGCCTGGGCACTGCGCTTGGTGTCGCTATAGAGAAAATCAATTGACCGCAGTGCCGAAACCAAATGCGGCATATAGAGCCGGGCACAGACGTCAAAAAACCCTTCCATCAGTTTCCCCGCGCCAAAGTCTTTGTGTCCAAAGAGTTCACGGAGCGCAAGCACCGACTCTTTCAAGGCTTTGGTCCGGGCATCGGGCATCCGATGGCGAACATGCTCAATCGCTTCAATAAATGGCGTGGTGCGTTCGGGGGATGGCGACGCTTCGATCACCAGGCGGTAGCGGCCCCAGGCTTCGAGGAACGTATCAACTTTCTCGCGTGCCGTGGGGGTCAAACCAGTAGCCGCCGCAACCTGAGCCACACGTCCGCTGACTTCGGCTAACCGTTCGCGGTAATCATCCACCCGGAGCAACCAGCGATCTGTCGTGCGCTGGGCTTCGTCAATCCGCACACCCAGCCCGCGCAACTGGTTATAGAGCCGTTCGAGTGCGCCGACCATATCGCTCCGCCCATAAGCCGCAACGAGATGCGCCGCCGAGTCACCACCATTGTTGATCAGGTTCGTCACGGCCTGTTCGGCGGCGGCATTGAGCATCAGCGACGAAGTGTATTCATCCAGAATCGAAAAATGTGGATCAACCCCGGCTTCAATCGGATACTCCCTGAGCAATCGCGAACAAAACCCGTGAATCGTGGTAATCACGCCCGCATCAAGGTGGCGTTTGTATTCACGCCAGGTGTTTTCAAGGTCAGTTCCCCGATGCGCTTCGATTTTGGCTTCCATCCCGGTGCGGATGCGTTCGCGCATCTGGTTGGCGGCTTTGGTGGTAAAGGTGATGGCCACAATGTTGTCAATATCAACATTGGGTTGCGACAGAATTTCCATGTAACGGTTTACCAATACACGGGTTTTGCCTGCGCCAGGACCGGCAGTAGTTGCCACCGGACGATCAAGCGTCAGCACTGCTCGCAACTGGGCTTCGGTAAAGCCGGTTTGTGGATCAAGGGAAACGAGGGTCTGTTCGTTGGACATGCTCTTGGAATTATGAATTATGAATTATGAATTATGAATTATACCATTTTGGAATGAAGTCATCGCATTATGGAAAGGCTAAAATATTGAAAATATTGTATTTCCCTCAGCCCTTAGCCCGATACCCTCAGCCCAAATTGGTATTACCTGAATTTTGCCCAAAATAGCAGGGTCTTGCCAAAAGATGAGTGCTGCCCAGTTCGGGATACAACTCGCACAGGGGGAATTTGGTTGAGGGGGTGAGTGAGTGGAATGAAAATTCACCAAAATCTTCGGCGTCACTCCCACAAAACCGACTTCCACCAGGTCCTTTATGTCCTTTATGTCCTTTATGTCCTTTGGTTCGGGCTCGATCAATCACATCTAAGACCAAAACTGAGGCAGAGGTCGGTATTTTGGGCGGAATTTAGGGAATGAAGAATGAGGAAAGTGGTTAGTGGTTAGAAATCAATACTTTCGAAGAAGAACCAGGAACCAGATAATTTCTTCATTCTCAATTCTTCATTCTCAATTCTTCACTCTTTAACTGATAGTAGGTTCTTGTTTTATCGCCTTCAGTCAAAGTGATTTCCTCAAACTCAAAGTTAAAACTGGACACGGCGGCGTGGGCATCCGGCGTCAGCAGCGTTTCATAGGCACAGGCCGTATCTTCACCGAGTTTGGAGGCAAAATTGACTTCGCTGCCAAAGCAATCTTCATCCCCGATTTTGAGCACCTGCCCGTAGCCAATCCCGATACACAACAGGACCTGGGCATCCACCGAATGATCAAGATTGTATTGGGCCGTTGCCACTTGCATTTCAATCGCACACCGAACGGCGTGCTCCGGATCCCGAAAAATCACAAATAAATTGTCGGCTTCTTTTTTGAGAACCAGCCCATAGTGCGCCAGGATGATTGGTCGGACAAGGCGTTCCATTTCGTGAATCAGCGTCAGAAAATGGAGAATCCCAAATTCTTCGGTCCGTTTGGTAAATCCAGCCATATCCAGGAGCATCACCGCCCAGGTTTCGCCAAACAGCGCCCAAATCTGGCGATCAATCGCCGCCACATCAGCGCCTGGCTGGAGACGTTTTTCAATCAATTCCGCCAGAACTTGCTTGGCATTTCCCATAAGGCAGCCTCCTGATTAATAAATTCAAAAACTACCCCGGTTACGTTTTCGTCAGCAATGTGGTGAATTCCTCAAGCGAAGCTGCCTGAATTGCTTGCCTTCGAACCAGGCGCAACTGTTCGTACTCATCCAGTTTCTGGATAAGCTCAATCAGAGATTCTGGAAGTGCCTGAAACTTCAGTTCCAAAATCTCAATGATTGATTGACGAGATTCGTGAATGCGCTCCTCGTGTTTTCCCTGCTGAATCCCCTGCTGAATCCCCTGCTGAATCCCCTGCTGAATCCCTTCTTTGACTCCTTTTTCAAATCCCATGCGCTCCCAACTGGTTACATATGGCATAACGTTCTCCTCATATTGCTTCGCTTCCTGAGTTAGTTTTTGTTCCAGCTCAGGTGGAAGGATCAAAATCCAATCCATTGGTCAGTCCTGGAATTTCTTTTCAGTAACAGATTGCTGGTACACATCTGGATGGTGACGCTGCATAAATACTTCTGGCTGAGGAAGTTCTGTAAACCCAAACTGCCGGTACAACCCGTGGGCGTCGCGAGTGGCCAGCATCCAGCGCCGGAGTCCCTGCACTTCAGGATGACCAGTGATAACTTCCATCAGCCACTTGCTCAGGCCCTTTCCGCGATGGTCTTCAAGCACAAACACATCCGCTAGATAGGCAAAGGTCGTGCGGTCAGTCACCAACCGGGCAAACCCAACCTGGGTCTCGCCGTGAAAAAGCCCAAAAACCAGTGAATGCTCAATCGAACGTCGGACAATCTCCAGCGGAACTCCGGCGGCCCAGTATGAACGCGTCAAATACCCGTGAACCACGGCGATATCCATCCGGGCAGGGTCGTCCGAAATGAAGTACTCGCCGTGGTTCCAGGTTCGAAATGCTGAATTGGATGGCATAGTTTGTAGTCAGTAGTCAGTAGTCAGTAGTCAGTAGTTCACTAAGTTTAGTTGATTGAACTATTTGACTATTTTCTAACACAAGAACTTCATTACAAGCTGCTATTACTCACACCAAATGTGAATGCAGCATCCTTTGAATGAAGAATCCTTTGAATGAAGAGTTGAGAATGTAGAATGTAGAAATTTATCGGCTCAAAACTTTTTTCTTCACTCTTCATTCTCAATTCTTCATTCTTCATTCTCAATTCTTCATTCTTCATTCTTCATTCTCAATTCTCAATTCTTCATTCCCCTACTTCAGCCTTGCTCCGTTTGGAACTTCTTCAGTAAACGTCGCCAGTACCGGACGGCCTTCTGAACCAATCGAAGCGGCGAGCAGCATGCCTTGTGATTCAAGTCCGCGCATTTTCCGAGGTGCCAAATTGGCTACGACGACAATTTTGCGGCCAACCAGCGCTTCCGGTTCATAATATTGCGCAATCCCCGCCAGAATCTGACGTGGTTTTTCTTCAGCCAGATCAACCTGTAATTTCAACAGTTTATCAGCTTTTGGAATACGTTCGGCTTCGAGTACCTGACCGACGCGAAGCTCCACTTTGACAAAATCGTCAATCGTAATGTAGCCCTTTTCTTCCGCTGGCGCCGCTTCAGCAACTGGTGCCGTTGGAACTGGCGCGGCTTCGGCAACTGGCGCCGCGGGGGCTTGTGGTTCGGAAGCTGGGGCAATGGCCTTTTTAGCTTCAGCTTGTTTGTTCACTTCTTCTTGAATTTCAGCCATAACTTTTTCTTTGTTCAGTCTCGGAAAGAGACCTTTCAATTCTCCAATATGAGTATGTTCGGGAAGTGATTCCCAGTGTAAAGCCTGGGGGTTGTAATCCGCAGGCGAACCAACCAACCCCAGTTGTTTCCAAACTTCGGTGGCAGCATCGGGCATCGCACAGGCCATCAACACCGTAATGTGCCGGAGTCCTTCGACTGCCGTGTTGAGAACGGTGAGCAAAAGTGGCCGGGCAGACTCGTCCTTTGCCAGTTTCCACGGAGCGTAGTTGCTCAAATATTTATCAACCGTGCCGACCAGTTCCAGCACCAGTTCCATGGCTCGACCAGTTGCAATCCGATCCAGTTCCGCAGCAAAGGCTTTTTCATTTTCAGCAAACTTAACTTTAAGCACTTCAATGGCTTCAACAGCATCTGCCGAAGCATCCGCTGGAATATTCGGCAACACGCCGCCGCACGAATTGCGCACCATCGTCAGCGTGCGGCTGATCAGATTTCCCCAGCCGGCAGCCAGATCGCCATTGACCCGGTCAATCAGCGCTTCGTAGGTAAAGTCTCCATCCTGACCATAGCTCATTTCACGCAGGCAGAAAAATCGCACCTGCTCACAAGTAAAAAACTGAAGCAGAATGCTCAGGTCAATCGCATTTCCAAGCGATTTCGACATTTTGCGGCCTTTGGACAGCCACATGCCGTGGGCAAATACACGCTGAGGTGGTGCCACATCAGCCGCTAACAAAAACGCCGGCCAGTACACGGCGTGAAACCGAAGGATGTCTTTTCCAACCAGATGAATTGCCACCGGCCAGAATTCTTCAAACCCGCCGCGAGCATCGTTGCCAAACCCAAGTGCCGTGATGTAGTTCGACAAGGCATCAAACCAGACATAGAGTGTATGGTCTGGGTCATCCGGCACTGGAATGCCCCATTTTACCGACACACGGCTGACCGATAAATCTTTTAACCCACTGGAAACAAAGCTAATGACTTCGTTCCGACGAGCTTCAGGCTGGATAAAATCGGGATGCTCGGCATAAAACTTCAACAACCGATCCTGAAATTCTGAGAGCTTGAAGAAATAGCTTGATTCAGCGACACGTTCGGCAGGTCGTTCATGCTGTTCACACCATGGAGCTTCGCCCGGCGTGGTTTCTTCTTTAAATTCACCACATTCGGTGCAGTACCAGCCTTCATACTCGCCTTTGTAAATAAAGCCGTTTTTCTGCACCCGGCGAAAGAGTTCCTGCGAGCCTTGCTTGTGATATTCGTGGGTTGTACGAATCCAGTGGTCAGGCTGCAACCCAAACCGATCAAACATCTCTTTGAATTCGGCCACGATGCCATCAACGTGGTCTTTGACCGGCAAGCCTTTGTCAGCCGCCGCCCGTTCAATTTTCTGGCCGTGTTCATCGGTTCCGGTCAGGAAAAACGTGTCCTGTCCACGCTGGCGATGGTGACGCGCCAGGGTGTCAGCCAGAATCGTCGTGTAGACATGCCCCAGATGCGGCCTGGCATTCACATAGTAAATCGGAGTCGTAATATAAAAAGGTTTAAGTTGTTGAGTCATACTATTTTCGTTCTTGGTTTTTGGTTCTCATCCCGGAGGGATGGAGCAAAGTTAGCCGGTGGTCAGCGTCGCTTTGGACGCGCCACCACCAGATTTGGTCAATCTCAATGGTTTTCCCGCACGGCCCGCACCCCAACAGGGCGCGGGCCGTGCCAGGAGGAGAGAATCCCAACCTGTTTCCGGTGGTAGCTCGCTGTAGCCGAGCAACTGACCGGCTAAACTTGCTCCATCCCTCCGGGATGAGATCCAATGGGCTCGACCCAGTTGAAACCAAACAAAAAGGGCGCACGGTTGTTCGTGCGCCCTTTTACCTACAATCTACAGTGAAACAACTGACAACCGATGGAATTTAGCGCTGATCAATTGGCGTGTATTCCATCTTGATGGCGCCCTGGTAATCTGCGACCGGGCGAATCAAACGATTGTTGCTGAGTTGTTCCAACACGTGGGCTGACCAGCCAGACACCCGGCTGCAAGCAAACACTGGGGTAAAGAGATCGGTCGGAATCTTGAGCGCGTGCAACACAGTGCCAGAGAAGAAGTCCACATTTGGGTACAGCTTCTTCTTCTCGAAGACCATTTTTTCGATCATTTCGCACATCTGGAACCATTTCGGTTCGCCGGTTTCTTCGCCCAGATTCTTTGAAAAGACGCGGAAAATGTTGGCCCGTGGGTCGGTGGCTTTATAGACGCGATGACCAAAACCCATGATCTTCTTCTTGTTGGTAAAGATGTCATCCACATAGGATTCCACGCGATCCAGTTCACCGATATCAAGCAGCATTTCCAACACGCGCTGGTTGGCGCCACCGTGCAAAGGTCCAGCCAGCGCTCCGATTCCACCGGTGATCGCAGCATGAACGTCTGACAGCGTCGAAGCAATCACGCGCGCGGTAAACGTCGAAGCATTGAGTTCGTGGTCGGCGTGCAAAATCAAACATACATCAAAGGCGCGGGCACCCGAAGCTGATGGCTTTTCGCCGTGCAACGTGTAGAGAAACGCTTCGGCCATTGACATCGAGGGATCTGGTTCAATTGGTTCGAGTCCGCGACGAATCCGGTCAAACCCGGTGGTGAGCAACGTCAACTGACCAATCAGCCGAATGGCTTTGCGCACGCTCGCTTCATAGGAGTTGTCATGCGTGTCCGGATCATAAAACGAAAGGGCTGAAGTGGCCGTCCGCAGTGCTTCCATCGGGAAAGCGGTTTTTGGAAAATCTTTCATCAGGGTGATGATTTCCGCCGGAAGTTTCCGACCTTCAGCCAGCTTCACTTTGAAGTCGTCCAGTTCGGCCTGCTTTGGCAAGTGACCATAGAGCAGGAAGAAGACGGTTTCCTCAAAGGTTGAGTGTTCCGCTAAATCTTCGATGTCGAGTCCACGATACGCCAGCCGTCCATCCGCCGTGATTAAACAGATTGTGGAATCGGCGGCAATGATATCTTGTAAGCCTTTGGTAGGTTCTGCCATTGAGGATCTCCTATGATGAAGTATGAAGCCATATCAACTCGAAGTTGGGGGCGACATCTGGCGCCCATGGCACAGGATAATAGTCCGGAAAACAACCAGATACCTCACCCAATGCCTGCACAATCTCTCGTGGAAGAAACCAGGTTGGTACACCGCAGTGGGGAGCGTGGTTAGGATTGATGAAAAAAACGTGTCCCCTTGCCAGGAAAGCCTTTAGAAAGATTGTGATAGCTTTTGGTTGGTGAGGATAAAAGCCGAGCGAGCATAACAAAGCCGTCAAAGACGTGTCAACGCAACTGACTGAAGAGTTTCCGATGGAATGAAGAATGATTAAAGTGGTTGGTGGTTAGTGGTTAGTGGTTAGAAATCAATACCTTCCAGGAACCAAGAACGAATCACAAATCACGAATGCGAATTAAGAGTTGGAAAAAGAGCGGTTTTGAACCTGCGGAGCGGGTGGAAGGCTCGTAGCTCAGGCGAGTCTTCGAGCTCTGGGCTACGAGCCTTCGTCTCCTTTGTAGACTGAGAGCCAAAAACGATTCAACCCTTAACTGGCATCACTAATCACTAATCACTAATCACCAATCACTAATCACTAATCACTAACCACTAACCACTAATCACTAACCACTTTTTTCATTCTTCATTCAGTTTTCCACTTATCAATTTTCAAGCGCTCATCCAGATTGGCCACGCGCCACATCGTGGCATAGACCAGTCGTGTGACACGGGTCATCTTCTCGAAATCTATTTTGTCGAGCGTGTCGGTTGGACGGTGGTAGTCCTCGTGTACGCCGTTGAAATAGAAAATGACGGGAATGCCTTTTTTGGCAAAATTCCAGTGGTCACTCCGGTAAAAAAACCGCGAAGGATCATTTTCGTTGTTGTAAGTGTAATCAATCGAAAATTTGGTGACTTCCTGGTTTGTCACTTCACTAATGTTGAAGAGCTCGGTACTGTGTTTATCCGGGCCAATCAGATAGACCGAATTGGCATCTGTCAGCTTCGAGTTTTCCTGCTTTGTGTCACCTTCAGCCCGCGAGCGGCCAATCATATCAATGTTGAAATTGGCCACAATCTGCGACAGGGGCACGGGTGAGTTTTCGACAAAATACTCTGACCCCAGCAGGCCGATTTCTTCACCGGTGTTAAAGAGTACAATCACTGACCGACGTGGACGCTCGGCACCGAGGACCCGGGCCAGTTCCAGCACCGCCGAAGTCCCAGACCCATCATCATCAGCGCCTGGGAAATATCGTTTTTCATTCCCTTCCAGATGATCATAGTGGGCGCTCAAAACGACATATTCATGTTTGAGCTTTGGATCGCTCCCTTCCAAAATTCCGACGACATTGCGAGCCTGATCAATCAAAATCTCGGGATAGACAATGCTGGCTTGACAGGAGGTATTGAGCACTTGAGGTTTGATCGTATCGCCCACATCCGCCAGCTTGCGCAAAGCTTCATATTTCATCCCCAGCAAATCCATCAGCGATGTCGCCAGTTTGGGCCCAGCCAGAATATTGGGAATTCTCGGAAGCGCGTCCCCATTGCCTGGAATCGTCAACTTGAGCGAAGGCCGTCCGCCATACATTGCCGCTCCGGCTTTGATCGCTTTCCAAATGTCTTCGGAAAAGGAATCCGGAATCGTGATGACCCCAACCGCGCCGTGGGCTTCAGCCGCCCCAACCCCAATCGCATTATTGGGTAAGGTTTTCCCTTCCAATATTTTAGGAGTTCCAAACGGAATCGTGACGACGATTTTGCCTTTGACATCGAGCCCCTGGTAATCGTCATAGCCATTTTCAGGGCTTGAGTACCCATACCCGACAAAAACCAGATCCGCCGTGGTGTCTACTTTTTGCGGACAGGTCTGCTCATAGACAATGAAGTCGTCCAGGTATTGAAAGGCCGTGGGGTTGTTGCTTAACATCAGCCGGGTTTTTTCCAGATTGACTTCTCGTCGGGTAAACGGAACAACCTGAAAGAAGCTTTTGTCGGGCATCGCTCCTTGAAACCCAAAAAATTCAAGTTGTGAGGCCAGATACCGGGCCGTAACCCGATTGCCAACGCTAAATGTAAAGCGGCCACCGACTTCAGGCGAAGACAAAAAGCTCAAATGGCGCTTGAGTTCCTGCAATTTGACTTTTTCGACGTTCGGTGCAGGTGGGAGCTTGGCGGCGACGGTTTGAACCGTCGTCAGCAAAACACAGAATGTGAGCGCGGCAAACGAGCCCAACGTTTGGCGCACAACGGCTGATTTGGGGAAACAACGCGCGTGATTCATCCAATTGATTTTCCTTCTTGTTCAAGTGTGCGACGGAGTATGATGGCCGGGACGGCTCTGGAAAAGCCTCAGCTTAGCACACAAATATCACTCATTTGCGGTTTCTTTCAACTTCGTTCCTGGTACCTGGGTACCTGATACCAACCCGTGAACCGAAATTCACCTGTTTCGCGCGTACTTCCAATAAGAAATTCACCACCAATCCACCTTTCATAATAAAAGGAGAGAATGATCATGACTGTTCGTCACCTGCTGATGTGTGTCCTGCTGGTGTTTGGAATTGGATTTGTCACTGAAACCACCTGGGCCCAAAATCAAGGGAAGCTCCCTGCGCCCAAAGAGACGCGCCCGATGGAGCCACCGTTCCGCATCCAGTGGGATCCTGACAATGTGCCGCCAGATACCAAATTCTATCAACTGGCGGCCAATCAACGGATTGAAAACAATGGCTCCGTCATCTGGACCGTTCCAACCCTTGGCTTTCGCGAAGCCCGCGTGGTCATTTTTATGACCGAAGCCGAAAAGATCGGAAAAGTCGCCTCACCATCGCTTCGGTTGGGCACTCTTGTACGCGATGGCGACAAAGAATTTGAAATTGACAATGACTCAATCAGCATCGAAACCGGCCCAGGCAAAACCAGTGGGAAACGTATGACGATGGCGGTTTATTCCGACTCGCTGACACTCAAGGTCGAAGCTCGAAACCTCACCGGGAATCTGCATTTTTCGGTGTATTTGATTAAGTAGGGTTCAGGGTTCAGGGTTCAGGGTTCAAGGTTCAGGGTTTCGAAAAGGGCGCGGTTCAAAGCAACGGCGCCCTTACATATTGTCCCTTTTGCCCCCCTCTATCCTTAGGGACTGTAAACATACAACTTCCCGTTTTTATCGAAAGTCACCTGGAGAGATCCAATTTCAGAACAGGCAACCACGAAATACACGAAAAACACGAAAAAGAAATCCAAAGACTTCAATGGGGTCTGAGCTTTTGTCAGGGAAAGTGCCACCGAACTCAAAAGAAAATGGCTTCGACCCAAATGAAGGAACCTGATAGCGGGTTCGCAATTGACGGGCGCGGTAGTTTTCGAGCGTTTGCTGGTAAACGGCTGCGTCCATTCGTTTTTTGTGCGGCTTGAGCTGTGATACGGCTTCGTTGGTGGCTTCCGTCAGGACTTCGGGTGGTACATCGGCACAGAGCGCGGTGTAGAGCAACTCTTCAATCCAGGTCAAATCCTGCTCCATTTTTTCAAAGTTGATTGGCGTCCGGCGCGGCTCGCCCGGTTTCGGAAGCTCACCCATCAATTCAGCCAGATGGGCAATTGCCCGGTTAATCGCTTCGACCCATCGGGTGTGCGGATACATTTCGGTAGCCTGAAATTGAACCACCTGCCGGGTGTGTTCAAGCTCGGCAGAGACTTCTTCGAGGTAGCGCCGCACCGTTGCTGGTGGAAACAGATCGTTTTCAGCCGCCTGCGCTTCAGAGAGTTCGGTTTCTTCCTGAGTGGAGGCATCACCCGACGGTGATTCCCCGACGTGGGTTTCCAGATGAGTGGCGTATTCTTCCATCACCGATTGCTGACAATAAAACAGCGTGTTGACCTTCTTGAATGTTTTGCGAATTGCGGAAGACTCCACCTCGCGGGCCCGCTTCTCAAAGGCACGAGTAATACCACGTAAAATCACGGCCAGCGGAATGCCCGCCTCTTTCCAGCTTTCCACCAGTGACCAGTCAAGCGGCGAAATCATCATTGGCGACCCGCGCCGGGCCACGAAGAATTCCTCAACCTCAGTGTAGTAATTAAAATAATTCAATCGTGACGACTCGACCGGAGTCGCAACCGCAGGAATTTCGGCTGGAATCGGTGCTTCGGTAAAGAGGGAGGCTTCTTCTTCAGGGTCTGGAAATGGCAATGGCATGACGGTCAGCTTTCAAGAAAAAGGGGATTATGTGAATATGAAAAGGTAAAGGCCGATGAAAAAAAGCACAACCTTTCTGTCAACTTCGCTGAAAAATCTCTAAAACGCAGGCTGTCAACGACCTGACTTGACTCAAAACACCAATCCTTATAAAGCCTATGCTACGCGAACTTACTGAAGCTGCCCGGAAAAAAATCTGGTTGGACCAGCATCGGGAAACTTATGCTGGTCAATGGGTTGCATTGACTGATGGGACCCTTTGTGGAGTCGGCGATACTGCTGAAATCGCACGCCAGCAAGCAGAGAACTGTGGGCTTGAACCCTGGTTTGTCTTCTGGATTCCAACTGAGGAAGGCCAATCGCCGCCCATTTCAACGCAACGTCAAATCTCACAACTCACCGATGCTGAGCGCAAAGCGAGACTTGCCGAACTGGCTGAAGACTATTTCACCCGTCGAGATCAACTGATGAAGCAACTTGCAGCCGGAGTTGATGAAGCTCAGGAAGAAGGCGCCAAATGAATTTTCTTGATTTGGAAGATATTTTAGAGCTTCACCTGCAGGCAATTGAACGATTTGGGGGCTCATCGGCCATCCGCGATCAAGGACTGATTGAATCAGCTCTGGCATCACCACAAAATCTTTATTTCTATGAAGATGCTGATGCTATTGCCTGTGCCGCCGGGTACGGGTATGCCCTCTGTCAAAACCATCCCTGTGTTGATGGAAACAAACGCATTGCCGCCGCCGCACTCGAAATTTTTCTTTTGCTGCACGGCTGGACGTTGCACCACGTTTCAGATGAACAATTGGAAGGACTCATTTTCGCAGTGGCAAGCCATTCAATTGACCGGAGTGATTTCGAAGCCCGGCTCCGGGCTTTCGCCCGACCAATTGAATGATACCAGTTTGTAGTCAGTAGTCAGTAGTCAGTAGTCAGTAGTTCGCTAAGTTGATTGAATTGAATTGCTTGACTATTTTCTAGTACAGAGATTCTACTGTACATTGGTATGACCAGCCCACACGTTGAAAGGCAGGTCGCAACCGACCTGCCTCAATTCAACCACCGCTTCTGCGGCGAAGACCTCAACCGATCAACGTTCGAAAACCCCGAACCCCGAACCCTGAACCCCGAACCCTGAATCCCGAACCCCGAACCCTGTCACCGTATTTTGCTCGGTCCGCGAAACCGCCCAACCGTTGTGCCGATACCATTTGGCAGGCCAACCAGCGACCAGGGACCACCTGACACCAGTCGTCCCTGAATGCGATGATTGAGCGTGTCACCAATCACCAAAAATTGAGCACCGGCCTGGGGTCCGCTGGTAAACCGGCAGACGGTAACACCTTCGGGACGATTGACTTGCCCAAGTTGCGTCCCGGTGAGTGCCAGCGCGACACCGTTGGCCGGGTTGCCATTGGGGAATTTCAGAATGCGCGAATTGCCCGTGTCCGCAATGTAGAGATTCCCGAACGAATCAACCGCGATTCCCTGCGGATTTTGAACGTGATTCAATCCAACGCCTTTGGCTGAAAGAATCGTGCCCGTGGTCGAGATGGTCACGAGGTTCGCGTTTGTGATTTTCAGAATTCGGCTGCTGGCTTCATCCACGACATACAAGGTAAATTCAGTATCAATCGTCATCCCGCGCGGGCTGACAATCTGACCGCTTCCCTGCCCGTTACTGGAAATCACCACGCCCATTCCGGGAACGCCATTGTTAAATCGCAGCACTCGACCGTTTCCGGTATCTGAAACATACAAATTCCCAAGCGCATCCAGCGCGAGCCCTTCCGGTGCCCGGACTTGATTTGGAGCACTCCCCACCGTGGCAAATTCAGCCCAGGTTGCGCCACCATCCGTTGACCATTGAATCCGGTTATTTCCGGTATCGGCGACATAGAGTTTCAGGCGGCTGGCACTCACGGCAATGGCTTCGGGGCTGCGAAATTGCCCGTTGCCGGAACCGACGACTCCACCGGTGACCACCGACCATTGCTGACCATCAAACAATTGAATGCGATGATTGAGTGTATCGGGAACATAGACGACCGACCGTTCAACACAGTCAACAAAGGAAATCGTCACATTGTCGCTCACGGCGGTGCAGGGTCCGGCTGGATCTTCCGAAACCAGCGTCAGCGTCACGCTCCCGCTTTCCATCTCTGAGGAAGTCGGGAAATAGGTGGCATTGAGGGTGGTTGCATTCGGGGAAAATGTCCCGGCCCCGCCAGTCCAGGTCGCCTGACTGACTCCATTGAGACTGCCGCTCAATTGGATGGATTCCGTCCCGGTACAAACCGACTGGTCTGGTCCAGCTTGAACTGATGGCGGTTGGACGATAGTCAGGACCACGTCAAGACTGGCTGGATCACAGGGACCGGCGGGGTCATCCGTGGTGAGTGTCAAGGTAACACTCCCCTGGGCAATCTCTTGTGGTGATGGGGTATACACGACGGTGAGTGTGTTTGCATTCGGGGAAAATGTTCCACTTCCGCCGCTCCAGGTGCCGGTTGAAGCACCGCCGCCGACTGAACCGACAAGCTGGACTGCCGGACTGGTGGCACACACTGGCTGAAGGCTCGCAATGTCAATCATCGCCGGCGTGGCAAAGACAATCGTCACCAGGTCAAATGGGTCAGTACAACTTGCGTTTGGGTTATCCGCTGTCAATGTCAGCGTAACACTTCCAGCCATAATTTCAGACCAGGAAGGAACATAGGTGGCATTCACAGTTGAACGATTTGGAATGAACGTTCCACTCCCACCAGTCCAGGTGGCACTCGTGGCCGCACCACCGAAACTTCCATTCAATTGAACCGAAGGCGTTGCAGCACACACCGTCATGTCTGTTCCAGCATCAACCGTGGCTCCAGGGAGAACCGTCACCACAGCACTTCCGCTGGCCGTGATTGGACATCCGCTCGCATCCACGGCAGATTGAATCGTGTAGGTGGTATCGGTGGTCGGATTGACTGAAAAACTCAACGGGCTATTTGCGGTCAAAGTGCCGCCGCCGTTGTTGAGTGTGATGGTATACGGAGCAACCCCGCCCGTCACAGTCACTGAAACTGAACCTGATGAACCCGAACAAATGGTTGTACTTCCACTGAGTACCGCTGAAATGGATGGACAGAGACGAAACACATACGCAGCACCTTGATTGAAAACGCCGCTGATGTCACTCCGGAGTGAACCAACGAGAACAGTGCTTCCGTCCTCACTGAGCCCGGTGTCATTTCCAAATAAATCACCTTGAGCCTGGTCAGCGGCCATCAGTTTTTGCTGTTCGACCCAGGTGCTTCCGATCAAATCAAAGACATAGGTGGCACCACGCGATAGATTTTCACCATTGGCACCAACCAGAAGCCGTGGACCTCGGAGCCACACACCGGTTCCGAATTTTGCTGAAGCCGTCGCATCGCTCGCCGTTATTTTTTGCCGTTCCGTCCAGGTGGTACCGCTTCGCTCAAAAATATAAGCTGATCCTTGATCAATTCCGCCTGATTCATCATCCTGTGATGTGCCAACGGCAATCCGTTCACCATCAATGGCAACCGATGTCGCAAAAAAATCAACCGCCATGCCGTCGCTGGCAGTCAATTTCTGTTGCTGGCTCCAGGTGGTTCCGCTTCGGACATACACATACGCCGCCTCTTTGCGCGTGGCTGAAACAACAACCGTATTGCCACTAATTCCGATAGAAGCTCCCATCAGATCATTGTTATCTCCATCACTGGCAACGAGTTTGGCCTGTTCGGTCCAGGTCGTCCCGGAACGAACAAACACATAAGCCGAGCCCTGGTCTCCGGTTTCGGGTCCATTATCGCGCAGGGCCCCAATCGCCACCGTGTTGCCACTGATTGCGACCGATTGCCCAAACTGGTCGGCGGCTTCGCGGTCACTGGCAACCAGTTTGGCCTGCTCAGTCCAGGTTGTCCCGGAACGAACAAAAATGTAGGCCGACCCTTCACCAAAAGCTGGTTCATCATCAACCACGGCACCAACAATCAGGGTATTGCCGTCAATCGCGACCGAAAATCCAAACCGGTCGCCTGCCAATCCATCACTGGCAATCAGCTTTTGCTGCAATGACCACGCAGAACCACTCCGAACAAACACATAGGCGACGCCCTGATCCGCCTTGCCATCAACATCGGCAAATGAAGAGCCGACAACTGCGGTGTTTCCACTGATCGCCACCGTAGATCCGAATTCATCTCCCCCAGCACCATCCGGCGCAATCAATTTGGCTTCCTGACCAAACGTGGCATTTGCTTCCACGGTCAATCGGTTTGTATCAAAGGTCAGTTCGTCCTGGATTGCCTGTAGAAGTGATGGCTCTTCTGCATTTGTTGCAGGTATCGCCCGAATAACCTGAGTGGAATCTGGTTCCGTGAACTGTTTTTCGGCACTCACCGATTTGAATTGAAGCTGTGTGGTGACGCACACAGCGCTCACAATGAAAAAACCGACACTCACCAACCTGTTTACTCGTGACTTCCGCATAGCAACCTCCATCGTGATCCGACAAGCTTTTTGACGAGGTTAAAGCTATGCGAAAACTGGGCTTATTCAATTCTTTTGCGACAGACGACACACAGACGCGACGAACAGCACAAACACAAGAGCGAGTAGCGAGTAGCAAGTAGCGAGTAGTCAATCCATTGCGCCTTGGGCTTATTTTTGAACCAGGTCACCCTGGCAAAACTTCTTATTTTTGTTAGCTGAGTGCAACTTTTTCTGACTACTCGCTACTCGCTACTCGCTTTTGTGCACTACTCACTCTTACCGCAGCCCATATTCGGCAATCGCCTGAATCGCCGGCAGGTTATCAACTGCTTTCTGGCGGCCCCACAGTCGGACAAAGCCCGTGCCTTCGGGTCCGCCGTAGTTCTTGACCCAGGCCATTGGGCGGCCAAATTCATCGGTGCCGAGAACCGTAGTGACTTCCTTTGGATCAATCGGCCACGAACCAACCCAGGAATCAGGCATGCCCCATTTTTTCCCTTCGGGTGTGGCTCTCATGGCGTAAAACCCGGAATCGGCATCCTTGTCATTGAATCCAAGCACTTTCGCCGTTCGCTCAGGGTTAAAGTTATAGAGTAAACCGGTGTTTTCATCTTTGATCACTGCCAGCGGAGGCTCTCCGAGCCAGACAATTTTCCCGCCAGCATTCAGATACTGACGCAGCAACGCTTTCTCGGAAATTTCTGACGCCAGAAAACCTGGAACACAATCCATCGCAAAGACAATCACGCTCGGGGTTTTGTCTTTGATTCGCCGATTCATAAACCGATACAAACCGACAGAATCAATTTGCGTGTACCCGGCCTTCACGAAATGGTCACGCACCGGGACGTGATGTTCAAACCAGTGATAGACGACTTTTTCATCCCAGTACACGGCTTTCCACACGGCTGGCTGGAATGTGTCCGCTGGTTCACCAGACAGGGCATAGAGTCCTCCGTCGTCACACCCGACATAAACCACACTGTCGGCGACAACTGGCGAAGAAAAAATTGGGTCAGTCGCCGTGAACTTCCATTTCTCTTTCCCTGTGGCCGCATCCAGCGCCAGGAAGACACCGTCCATCTGGGAAAAATACACTACATCTTCGGCCAGTGCCGGCGAAGCCAGAACATTTGAAGTCGTCGCCACATGCCATTTTTCCACGCCGGTTTTGAGGTCAACCGCCTGGACGAATTTTCCGTCCGAACTGCCAGCATAGACAATTCCATTGTGGATGACTGGTGTGGTAATCACCCACGAATTCTCGTGCATCACTTTCCACAGCTCTTTTCCGGTTTTCGCGTCGAGTGCATACAAATGATAGTCACGACTGCCAAAACACACGATGTTATCCACAATTGCGGGTGAACCCTGGATCTCGCCCTTCGGAAAATACTGGTTGCCAACGGTTTTGAATTCCCAGCGAACCTGCCCGGTTTCGGCATCCAGTGCCGAAAGTTTTCCGTCGAATCCGCCAATGTAGAGCAGTCCACCCGCCACCGCCGGTGTCGAACGGATCACTTCGCCCGTCTGAAACCGCCACTTTTGTTTCCCGGAGGTCTTTTCAACCGCGTAGAGATACCCATCGCCGCTGCCGAAATACACCAGCGTATTTGTAACAATCGGAGATGACAAAATGTAATCCCAGCCGCCGAGGTACGGATGATTGGCCGTTTCAAGCTTCCATTTCAGCTTGCCGTCTGCTCGACTCAGATCATAGAGCGTGCCTTTTGAATCGGTGACGTAGACATCCGTTGTAGTACAGGCTGGGGCCGAATGAACCGCGCCATCTGCCTGAAACTTCCAGACCTGACGACCGGTTTGTGACTGGACGGCATAACAAAACTGGTCGCTGCTGCCGAAATACACAACGCCGTCAAACAGCGTCGGAGATGACCGCACTGGACCATTTGTAACGAATTTCCATTTAATGCCCGTGAACTGAGCCGCAGCTTTGGTGGAGTAAACTCCCGTGTGGTTAAGATTTGCCTGAAACATGGACGTCTCAGCCGCCTGAACCGACTGAAATATCGCCAGCAGGCACAGCATGGCCAAACCAGGTACATATCGAAGCATAGTGTGTGATTGATTTTTGGTGAAAACTCAAAGGTGGGCCTGGAATTGTCGGCAAAAACGGCAAAAAGCTAACTGAAGTTCACCGAATAGCTTCAAAATCTGATTTTTTGAAGTTCAAGCCAGGTATCAAAACTGCCGGGCAAGCATCTTCAGCGTACAGACTCCTGGCAGATCAATTTCTTTTCGTGAGTGATTCGAAATATCAACCACCTGTCCGGCCAGTGGACCAGTGAATTTGGGCGCAATCTTTCGGAGACGTTCGATAATTGCAGCTTCCGGCACCGGCTCTGGAAATACGATTTCGCCGCCTCCCAACCACTGGCCCATTGAATCAAAATACAGTATGTCACGATCAACCCAGGAAGAACCACCAAGTGCAGCAGTCAATTGCAATACAAGTTCTTCAACTATCAGATTTTGCTTATGTTTTTCAGCCATAAACCGCACATCGAAAACGATCCTTCGAATGCAGTGCAGGTAATTTGGATTTGCAGTTTGTAAAAAGGTCTCATACCTGGTTTCGGCCAATTCCAATGCATCCGTAACCTGTTTGGATTCAGCAGGAAAACCTAAAATATCAAGATGGACTGGAAACGTCTGGAATTTGAAATGAAAGTTACTCAAGGTCACGTTCACAGAATGGAATCTGATGATCCAGGAGTCGGGTTTTGCTTTAAACGCAGCACCATTGATTCTTCCATCATAGAGCAGGCTTGGAATAACTTCATATTCCGCCTTGAGCGGCATACGGAGTTCAGCCAGAACAAAGTTGGTAAAGGCAATCTGTTGAGCCCGTTCAATGGCACGACGATTCCAAAGCGATTTGAGGCGGTCACCGAAAGCCATGCGTGAAAAATCTCCAGACCAATTGAGGTACATTTCCTGGCTGGAGGGAGTTTTACATTTCCGGTGCAATGCAGGCAATCAGGCGTTTTCACTCGGTGGCAACAACTCGCATTCCCGGGCTGGCTCAACGTGGGCGATGCCTTTCACCTGGCTGAGTGCCGAAAAATCTTTCATCTCAACCGAACCGGCAATGGTGCCAATACTTTCCATCACTCGTTCGACCGTGAGTCCAGCAGATTGCAAATCCTCGACAACCTGAGCCAGCAACTCACGGTGTTCGTCATTGATCACAATCACCACATCTATCTGGTCACAGGAATTTGACATCTCAATCACGTCCTCTTTCATGGAGCCTGCACCAGTCCACTCCCAACATCTTTTGATAACAGTGGAAGTCGCTGAGCCGTTTGCATTAACCGCGCCCACAACCCCAACCCAACAATATTCGGATTGGCTTCGAGATGGAGAGCGGCAATTCCGGCGACGTGCGGTGTGGCCATACTGGTGCCGTTGCGAGACAGGTACCGATCTGGTTCTAACCAGCTTGAATGAATGGACACTCCGGGCGCGGCAATATCAACCTGTCCTCCATCTGGATTCAACTCCTGATTTGAATTGAGGGCAACCCGTAACTGTGGGTCCACTGAAGCAACCGCCATAATTGAAGGACAATTGGCCGGATGGGTCACCGGATTGAAAATATCAGATGACCGACGACTGTCATTTCCAGCCGCAGCAATCAGCAGCGTGCCAGCTTGCAGGGCACGACTCGCCGCCGTTTCAAATATTGGTGAAAAAGACGCTTCTTTTTTGATGAGTGTCCCAACCGACATTGAGACAATCTGGCATCGGTTTTCAATCGCCCAGTTGATGCCAGCCAGCAACCAGCAGTCTGTCCCCTTGCCGGCATCATCAATGATCTTGCCAATGTAGATTTCGGCATTGTGGGCAATCCCATACCGTGGATGCCGGCCTGGATGCAACGGGCCACAGGCTGTTCCAGTGCAATGTGTTCCATGCCCAATCCGGTCCTGAACCGTCTGACCTGGAACAAATGAATGGGCGTTTCCCGCGATGTTTCGATTCGTAAAGTCAGGATGAGTCATATCAAAACCACTGTCCAGAATCGCAACTCTGACCTGTTGACCGCTTTTCGTGGACTGAACGGCCCGGGTAACCCGGAGCCCCCAGGTTTCTGGCGCCAGCACTTCAGATCTGGTCAATGTGTCTGGGTCAAATTGCATCTCAATGGGATTGATCAATGAAATAGTTCGTTCCAACTCTGGGCGAAACTCTAGGAAGTCCAGCGGTTGGACAGTGCTCAACCACTGGAGTTGATCTGGATCCACAGAAACCAACGCCACTCCAAGGTTGTGATAGACCAGAGCCTCAGCATCACCGAGTTCCTCCACCCGAAGCGCAGCCGACTCAAAATCATCGGTGCGCGCCACCTTCAACCCGGCATTTGTCGCGAGAAACCGGGTTCCGGTGGCCTGCAAATCGAGAGGAAATACCAGGAAGTATCGTCCGGTGACTGGTAAATCACCAAAAACTTCAGCGTCACTCATCAGGCTGTGTTTTTGCATTGGGGTATGACCTCATTGGAAACACTGAGGTCAACCAGCAAATCCTGGCATTCATAGATTTTCACCAAATGAATGCAAGCGTTAGCAACCTCAGGTGATTGTAACAATCAACTCTTGTAAAATCACAGAGTTGTCAGAATGATTATCGGATCAATATATATGCTGAAGCTGTCCAGGCATTGCCTGCTCGCGTTCAGTACCACCTCCTAACTGGAGAAATCTTCTTTTTGGCTTCACTTCCGAGCCTTAACTGGATATGCTAGTGCCTATCCAAAATACCTTTATTTCATTCTCTCCGTTTGAAACTCCTGGGGCATAACCACACAAGAAATTGATGAAAACCAGCCCTTGTGTTGAGAAAATTGTCACGACCTTTTTAAGAAAATTTGGAAATACTACTCGAAGTCGTCTTGTTTACGGTATTGCATGAAGGCAACCCTTAACGGCACATCCTGGAAATGAAGATTATGCTGTAAAGGTCCCCCTCTACTCTTCTAAAGCGAAGAAGTGGACTGATCTGGGGCCATTATCCAAAAAAAAATTTCGGAAGGAACTTCAGACAAGGAGAGACCAGAAAATGACAGCCGCATCGCCGACACATCTCACGGAACTTTTGGTGGATTGGGGAAATGGGAATCAGCAGGCCCTCAATCAACTTATGGTCCTGGTTTATGATGAACTTCATCGTCTGGCACACAGCTACTTGCGTCAGGAACGCCCTGACCACACCTTGCAAACCACAGCGCTGATCAATGAAGCCTACGTGCGGCTCGTCGGCTGGGAAAAAGTCAATTTGAAAAATCGGGCTCATTTCCTGGTTCTCGCCTCCCAGGTCATGCGTCACATCCTGGTTGACTATGCGCGGATCCAGTCGGCCAATAAACGATTTCGAAAGGATATGAAACTCTCACTGGAAGAAGCCGCCTTTGTGGCCGTGGATTGGGCACCGGAATTTATTGCGCTCGATGATGCGCTCACCCACCTCGCCAAACTTTCCCCACAACAAGGCCAGATTGTTGAATTGCGCTTTTTTGGCGGTCTCACGATTGAAGAAATCGCCGAAGCCATCAACATTTCACCGCGAACCGTCAAACGGGAGTGGAGCATGGCCCGAGCCTGGCTGTTGAATGAATTGAGCCATGACGCCTGAACGCTACCAAAAACTCACGGAGTTGTTTCACGCCGCCCTTGACCAGCCACCCGAACTGCGGGCGGCATTCCTGGCCCAGGCGTGCGGTGATGATCACGACCTGCAGGCTCAGGTCGAAAAACTCCTGGCCCGCCACGAAGAATCCGGCGATCTGATTGACCCATCTGTCCGGGATGCCGGAATGAAATTTGCTTCCACCACCGTGCTTGAGCAGGAAGCGAAAAGCATGATCGGGCGACAAATCGGGATCTACCGCATCGTCAAGGAAATTGGCCGTGGAGGAATGGGGGTTGTTTACCAGGCTGTCCGAACCGATGACCCGCATTACAAACCTGTCGCCATCAAGATTTTAAAGCGCGGGATGGATACAGATTCCATTCTGAGCCGTTTCTACCGCGAGCGCCGGATTCTGGCCGGGCTCGATCATCCGCACATTGCCCGGTTGCTGGATGGCGGAACGACGCCGGACGGGTTGCCCTACTTTGTGATGGAATACATTGATGGGCAGCCAATCCACACCTACTGTGATACCCGCCGGCTTTCGATTACCGAACGACTCAAACTGTTTCGCACCGTCTGTTCAGCCATTCAATATGCCCATCAAAATCTGGTGGTTCACCGGGATCTCAAACCAGGAAATATCCTGGTGACGGCGGACGGAACCCCGAAACTCCTGGATTTCGGCATCGCGAAAGTCATCAAATCCGACGAGTCCTCTCAGGAAGATTTCACCCAGGTTGATCTGACCCAACCTGGCCAGCGCCCGATGACCCCAGCCTATGCGAGTCCGGAGCAAATTCGAGGCGAGGTGGTGACCACGGCCACCGACGTTTATTGTCTGGGGGTTTTGCTTTATGAGCTTTTGACCGGCCAGCTTCCCTATCAGTTGAGCGCCAGCAATCCGGATGAAACGCTCAAGATCATTTGCACCCAAAAACCTGGGCGGCCCAGTACACTGATGAACCGGCGATCAAAAGTATTTCCCAAAGCCGCCAGCCTTCAGGCGCTGGAAGCCGCCAGCCTTGTTCGCGAAGGCACGGCTGACAGGCTCCGCCGCCGATTGACCGGAGATTTGGACAATATTGTTTTGATGGCCCTGCGCAAGGATCCACGCCGGCGCTATAGCTCGGTTGAGCAATTTTCTGAGGACATTCGCCGCCATCTGGAAGGGCGACCAGTCAGCGCCCGGCAGGATACCTTTGGCTATCGCGCCGGGAAATTCATCCAGCGCAACAAACTTGGCGTCGGTGTCGCCGCGGCACTGACCATCACGCTCCTGGGTGGCATTATGACCACCACCTGGCAAGCCCGTGTGGCACAGGTGGAACGCGCCAAAGCCGAGCGCCGGTTTAATGAACTGCGAAAACTGGCGCGGGCTTTCATCTTTGACTTTCACGATAAAATCGAAAACCTGCAGGGCTCGACCCCGGCCCGGGAATTACTGGTCAAACAAGGTCTGGAATATCTGGACAATCTCGCGGCTGAAGCGGCAGGTGATCAATCGTTACAATATGATCTGGCCATGGCGTATCAAAAAGTCGGTGATATCCAGGGCCGACCATATGCTCCGAATCTCGGAGACTCGGCTGGAGCCGTCCAAAGTTATCGCAAATCACTGCACATCCTTGAAAAACTGACCCAGGACAACCCACAAAACCAGCAAGTTGCCTTCGATTTGAGCGTTGGGATTGAGCGTGTCGGAGATATTCTGGCCAGAACTGGGGACACAACCGGGGCCATCCAACACTACACCCAGGCGTTCGAACTGCAAAAAACATTGCTGGCGGCTGCCCCTTCAAACGGAGAGTATCAAAAACACCTGGCGATGTGCTTTACCAAGTTGGGTGATACGTTGACCACCACCGGAGACCTGATCGGAGCGCTCGACAAATACCAGCAGGCACTTTTCATCCGCGAATCGTTGCTCAATTCCGCACTCCCTCAAACCCCGGTCAAACGTGCTCAGGCCGTGAGTTATTACCGCATCGGCAATACATTGGAAGCCATCGCCGATCTGACCAGCAACCGGATTGGAGACCTGCCCGAAGTCCAGGCAATTTATCGTGAAGCTTTGACTGCACACCAAAAGGTACAGGCCATGGTTGAGGAGCTTTCAGCCACCGACCACGTCACGGCTCGAACCCAGCACGACCTGGCTTCGAGTTTGATTCACGTCAGCAAACTGCTGGCCAAAACCGGCGCCACCCAGGAAGCACTCCAAACCGCTCAAAAAGCGCTGGAGTTATGCGAAAAACTGGCGGATGCCGACCCCAAAAATGTGGAAATCCGCTCTCAGCTCTCCTTGACCAATCACTGGTTTGGAGACATTGACCTTGCCGCAGGGAATCCAACCAGGGCAATCAAGAAATATCAAACAGCGCTGTTACTCAGGGAAACCCTCTTGAGCACCGATCCGACAAATGCGGAGTACCGTCAATTCCTGGTTGGCCTCCACCAGGCACTTGGAAAAGTGTATTTCCAAACTGGCGAGATGAAACAGGCACTTTCTCATTACCGGCAGGCGCTGGAGCTTGGTGAGGCAACCCTGGAGACCAACCCATCAAATGCAATGCTTGGTCGTCAGTGTTCCCAGCTTCTCAATCAACTCAGCGCCGTTTTGGTCAAAGCTGGACAAGAAGCAGAAGCCCGTCGGCTCACCCTTGAGCGTCTGACCGCCCGTAAAACGCAAATTGAACAGGCCACCGCCACTCCCTGGGAATTGACCGAATATGCCTGGCTGCTGCTGACCTGCGAGCCAGTGGAACTCCGCAACCCGGCGCTGGCGATTGTTTACGCCTACCGGGCAAACAGGCAACCCCAGGAAACCAATCTGGCAACGCTTCAGGTCCTGGCCCTGGCCTACACCACGCTCAATGACCCAATCCACGCAACCGAAACGATCAACAAGTTTTTGCACCTGTTGCCCATTTCGCCTTCACTTCCGGAAAAATCACGTCTCCAGACCATTGAAATGGCCCTGGAAAAATACAAACGACACTAAGGGACTGTAAAAATACAACTTCCCGTTTTTATCGAAAGTCACCCGGAGAGATCGAATTTCAGAACAGGAAACCACGAAAAACACGAAAAACACGAAAAAGAAATCCAAAGACTTCAATGGGGTCTGAGCTTTTGT
>JACQXX010000031.1 GCA_016208495.1 Acidobacteriota bacterium
GAGTGGTGGGACTGAACCGGTTTGGAGCATCGGCGCCCTATCAGGTTCTCTACCAGCAACTGGGCATCACCGCCGAAGCGGTGGCCGCCGCCGCCAGGGAACTGGTTGGGTGAAGAACCTGGGCTGAAAAAACCAGGGCTTGGGGCTGAGGGCTGAAGACTTCGGGCTGAAAACTTCGGGCTCAGGGTATGAACCCATTTTCTTCAGCCCCGAGCTTGCGAGTCTTCAGCCCCAAGCCCTCAGCCCTGGTTTTTTCAGCCCCGAGCTTGCGAGTCTTCAGCCCCAAGCCCTGAGCCCTGGTTTTAAAAAAAGTAACTCACAGGGCTTAACTCATTTCCTGAGAGTGAATTGCAGCAATTCTTGAACCTTCAAGAATTTTCAGTTGAAGCCGGTGAAAATACCTCTGATTTGAGCTTTTGACGGATGACGTTCAGGGCATCAAAGATTTCATCCTCGGTTGGATTCCCTTTCTTAAACTGCAATTTAAAGGAAAAGCTGGCTTCGGTTGCAGTTTTCGCCCGGAAGCGAAAAACATTCGGAGCAGGTGAACCTGATTTCGATTTGGTGGCTGGAATGACTGGGCGATTCCCGGTTTGAAGCGCTTTCGCCACCGCCAACCGTCTTTCCACGGGAAGTTTTACCAACTGGGCCAGCTTATTTTTGGTCAAGTCGGGAACACCAAGACAAACATCAAGAATTTCACTGCCTAAATTGTGGAGCGCCGCAATCCCGCCAATCGTTCCAACCGGCTTGTGAAGGAGCTTTGCCGCCTGCTCCTGAGACCCCGCCTGCTCAATCACCTGTACAATGGCCCGAACTTCATCAACCGGGTGCAGATTTTTTCGCTGAAGATTTTCAATCAATGCCAGAATGCGCAGGTCCTGGTCTGAAACATTTTCCAGGATACTCACCGGCGCAACCTCTTTTCCAAGCTTCTGCAATGCCAGCAACCGGCGGTGTCCAGCAATCAAAGTATATTTGCCATCCGGCTCAACTCGACAAACGAGGTTTTGAAGCAATCCCTGCTGTTGAATGCTTTCCGTAAGCTCTTCGATTTCAGCGTCAGGGTAGTTCTTTCGTGGTTGAAACGGATTAGGCTGAATCAAATCAAGGCGAATTTCTCCGATTCGCTTTGATTTTTTTTCATGGACAAAGCTGGCCAGGGCGGATTGTCGTTGTGGTGTAAAACTTGGCGGAATGGCTTTTTTAGGCATAAAGATCAGATATCAGTCACCTGGATTTGAAAAAACTATCCGTTTTTTTCGTGTGGCTTTGTGAGCAGGGTTAGCATCGAGTTGCAGATTTGCTCGATGTCGTCATTGACCTTGCACTTTTTATCATAGTCCTTCAGCGGCTTACGAAAGGAACCAGCTTCAGAAACTTTGATTGAATCATGAATCGGAGGCAGCAGGGCGTAATCAAACAACTGACATAAGTTTCTCATTTCCTCAAAATGATGCTTTTGAATCATGGTTGCCTGACGAAACATGGTGGGAATAATGCCCAGGACCCTCAGCGGAGATAAATCCATGTTGATCCGCCGTTCCTGCGCTTTCCCAATTTCATATTGGATTTCACCAAACGCCACCACTGATTTGGCCTGGGTTTGAACCGGAATCACCAGTGAATCAACGGCAAATAAAACCTGGATGGTGATTTCAGAAATAGCTGGAGAGCAGTCAAACAAAATGAAATCAAACTCGGAATGAATGAGTTTGAGAAAACCACGCAAGCGACCTTGATCTTTGGCCTCCAGAAGTTCCAGTTCTCCCCGTTTCAATTCCCGATTCGCCAGGCCCAGAAACAAATGAGGATAGAGGGTTGGGAAAACTGAAGGTTTCATTCCTTTGGTGCCGCGATAAATGGAACACCAAAACAAATCAGCCTCTTGCCGTTCGGCTGGATTGAAATCAAAAAAAGTGCTCAGGGTGGCCTGTGGATCAGCATCAACCAGCAGTGTTTTGTAACCCCGTGACGCCAGTTCATAGCCCAGGTCTCTTACAATGGTGGTTTTCCCAACCCCTCCAGCCTGATTGAAAATTGCGATTTTGTGAGCAATTGAAACCTGCTCGGAAACAACTGGTGGTGATGGGAGTTCCGGTTCACCACTCAGGCGAGTTTTTCCAAGCGGCCAACCCCGAGTCTGATTTGGAATCGGAGACTGATTCAAGGAACTTCGAGGAATCAACCATCCATTTCCAACCTTTTGGACGCCCAGGATTTTCTCTTCCTGGCACATTTTTCTAACGGTTGAAATTCCGCAATTTAAGATTTTCGCGGCCTCCTGAACGGAGACAAAGTGATCCGGTGACGCCATACCATACGGTCCTTATCGTTTGTGAGGAAGTTACCAAACTCAAAAATGGAAGGTCCAGTTATATAGCGCTCTCGCTATGGAAGACAAGAAATTTATTTTGGAAGGGACTGTTTGGCGATAGAGCTGAAGAAAGCAGGTTGAAGACATTGGGGCTGAAGACTCGCAAGCTCGGAGCAAAAGAAGGGATGAGGGATGAAATAAGGGACCCAGAAGAAAATAAAATCCCACTGAAATCGGGTTCAGGGTTCAAGGTTCAGGGTTCAGGGTTTCGGTGATGAATTGACTGATCCCACTCAAGATAAGTGCTGAGAAACCAGCAGGTACCATTCAAGTTGGATGATCCTGCCCTGAACCCTGAACCCTGAACCCTGAACCCTGGTGGTATGATATTTCCATCCGACTCCCTAAAACCAATTCTGCAACCCGTCTTCTTCCGCCGAGTTCTTCCGCCCGATGTTCTTCAGCCCAGTTTCTTTCGTCGCCTCAGACTATTTCAGGCTTCGCCGGAAGAGGTAGGAAATTTTGACAAAAAACGAACGCCGATTCCGCTGGAAACCGGGCTCAAATTGTCCGTCAAAGGGGCTAAAGCCGTTCCGATTGAGGTTGTCGTTATATCCGATATACAGGGCTGTTCCTGGGTTTGGCGCCCACCCAAACAGGATTTGTTCGTTGAGGTTCGCTGACAAGGTATTGTAATCAGCCCGGATTCTGGCAAACAAAAACCGCGTCAACTGGTATTTGATTCGCAGCGAAAAAATATGGGATCGAAAGGCTGCCTGCCGGGTGTCATCTCGAATCAGACGGTTGTAATTGTACGTGAGAATGACGTTTAACGGTGATGTTGGTTGCCATTCCGTCCGCCCTTCCACATTGACCCCATTTCCGGCGCCTGGATCGAGCGGGGCATTTGGATTCACCAAAGCACCTGGGCTGACTCGCGGAAATCGCGGCCCGGCACCAAAATCAAAATCCAAAATACCGGCATCATAGGTTACCGATGTACTGAAATTGTATTTTCGACTTGGAATCGTGCCGGCATAGACATAGCCTGAATTTCGATGGGCCGCGCGTTCCGGGTCGGTGCCTGAAAATGTACCTGGACGGGTGGCGGTTCGCTTTGCGCCAAATTCCTCTTCAAAAATGCGCTCGTACCCTCGCTCATAGCCAAACCCAAAATAGGTTTGGCGTTGAAAGTTCATGGTTGTTTCCAGGTAAGCGCCAAAGTATTGGGAGCGCCCCAGAAAGTCGAACCCCAGGTTTGTTCCGCCCCCAACCCGAACATTGACCAGGGTTTTCTTGGGGCGTTGTTCGCTGTTGTAATTGAAATTCAATGATTGCTGATTGGAATTGGTTCGGCGGGTGAAGCCGACATTGGTTCGAAAATCCGTTGAGCGTCCCTGAGCCCGATAGTCAATGCTGAGGTATCGCCCTTTTTTCGAAAGCCCAAGCGAATAGCCAAGCCCGTTTCCAGTCCGATAGATATCACTTCCCTGGTCAGCATCGAAAAAATACTGGCGGGAGGTGGTACCTAAAATTTGAAAATTGAAAATGAATTGCTGTCCGATACGAAATTTCCCGTCAAACCCGGCCAGGTGGTTGTGCCGCTCAATAAAATTTGAAGTCGTGGCCAAAAACCCCAGATTGCTTTCTTTTCCAATATCGCGCTTGAGGCGCAACACCCCAACATAGGAATTCTTGTCGAGAAATTTCTCAATCTCTGGGCGGATAGCGGGGTCATTGCGTTCCTCTTCGCTAAAGTTTCCCGGAGCATTATCACTGGCCAGCAGGGCGCCAAATAAGGTTCGCCCATGCTTTCCAGAGAGTTTTACGGCAATATCCGGATCAACAATCGCGCGGGTGTTGACCGCCTGTAACGGAGTATCGAAAACATCAATATTTTCAAGAAAGAATGGCCGCCGTTCGGGGAAAAATATCGGAAACCGCTGGTTGGCAACCAGAACAGGTTGATCGGCTTCGACATCGGCAAAATCCGGATTGACGGCGACATCAAGGGTGATATTTGGCGTCACGCCATATTTGACGGTCAACCCCAGTTCGCCCGTCACAGGTTTGTTTAAAAAATCATCAGGTGATGTCCGTTTCCCGGATTCTGAAATCGTCAAGGTTGGAATGATATCCAAAATATGCTCAGTTTCGATTTTTTCAAATCCCGTGATATGAGCAGCCTGATTGAGTGTTCCGGTGATATCGCGTGAAATAGGAATCCACGAATCCATTTCATCATTAAATCGGTCAATATTGCGATAGAGGTGAAACCCCCAATTTTTATTTTTTCCGGATTGAAATCGAAGAGACTTAAAGGGAATCGCGACTTCAACCACCCAGCCGTCTGATACAATCTGTCCTTTTGATTCCATGACAATGTCAATACTATAATCGGTGTCTCCGCCATTGGTCAAAATTCCATCTTGTTGGATTCCAAACGGGTTAAAACCAAGAACATATGCCCGGCGCTGATCATTGAAGGTATCTAAAAAAACCCGGATGTTGTCTTCGTTAAAAACCGTGTCGCGTTGGGCCACCGTTGCTCGAATTTTGTCCGGTTCATCGTAACAATAAAACCCAAAATATAAAAATTTGGCGTCATACCCAACCCGAACCACCGTATCACGTGAAGGTTCGATATTATCACCAGGGCTTATTTGGAAAAATTCTTTCAAAACCGCCGCCTGGTTCCAGGCAGGTTCATCCAACTTTCCGTCTATGGTTAATGTGGACTCGAAAAACGGAACTCTGAGTGGTTCAACCTTTTCCGGGGGAATGACGATGGTTCGGGTTGCGGTTTTGATGACCTTGCCAGTCGGTGACGTTTCACTGTTGAGAATCGAAGGGATTTGACCTGAGATGACCGCGCTGAAACCAAACACGACACAGAAGCAGGCAGCCAGATATTTCAGAAATGGCATAACTTCCTCGAAAGGAAAATTTGGGGGGTGGATGAAATGTAATTTTGGGGAAATCTTCCAGCGCCAGTCGTGAGATGAAACCCAACCAACCAAATATCACAGGCTGGTTAGATTGCAAACGAAAAAAACGGGGAAAACTTACTTTTTACCAGAAAAAATGCGAGAAAGCCCCGGCCTCAACCGCGCAGCGGTAGGGCGGGGATGAATCGCAACCGCTGAAAAAAACCAGCCTGACCGACCCTGAACAAAGTAATAAATCTTGCCGAAAACGGTAGCTTTGCGGTAGAGTTAACCTATGAGAAAAAAAGCAGATAAACTCCGGCAACCCCCAACAAACTACCGAAAGGGTCTGAGGAACGCAAAGCCGCCTTTGCCGAGGTGCGGAAAAAATACGGACTGTCGGTCGGCGAGGCGCAAAAGATTGGCCAGCGATTGGTTGAAGGACATTTTGTCAAGTTGACGAATTCGCGAATCGTGCAGCAAGTGGCGAAACGAGCCTGGCGAGCGATTGAAAAAGTGATGGTTGGAAAAGCGAAGCGGGTGCGGTTCAAACGGCGGGATGAATTCCAGCCGTTTGAGACCAACGCCAACGACACTGGAATCCGGGTGGTGATTGGGACCGGAACGGTGTGTGTTGGAAAACTGACGTTTGAGTTCAAGACGGATGAGACCAATCCATATCACGTCCACGCGCTCAAACACCGGGTCAAATACGCCCGAATCGTCAAACGGGTGATCAATGGTCGGTCACGATGGTATGTCCAACTGATTCTGGAAGGAAAGCCGTACCGTGATCTGAAGACACACACGACTCAGAATGGAGAGCGGGTGGGACTTGATTTCGGCCCCTCGTTGATTGCGGTTTCGACCACCACCGACAGCTTTCAAGAACCGCTCAGCCAGGAACTCGACCGGCGGCAGGCTGAAATCCGGAGACTCAAGCGACGACTGGACCGCAGCCGGAGGGCGACCAACCCACACAACTACTCTCCAAACGGGACGGTCAAAAAGGGCCGGAAGCAGTGGAAACAGTCCTCCCGCTACCGACAGACCAGACAGCAACTCAGGGATCTGGAACGCCGCAAGGCTGCCCATCGAAAAAGTCTCCACGGACGGTTGGCGAACCGGATCGTCCGACTCGGCAATCAGATTCATACGGAAAAAGTCAGCTACCGCGGCTGGCAAAAGCAGTTTGGAACATCAATCCAGCATCACGCGCCATCAGCCCTGGAAGGCATTTTAACCCGCAAAGCCGAAACGCTCGGGGGTGGCACACGGCTCATCAACACCTTCCAAACCGCCCTTTCTCAAACCTGCCTGTGCGGGAATCGAAAGAAAAAGACCCTCTCGGAGCGAACCCACCGCTGTACTGAATGCGGGTTCACCGCTCCCAGAGATGAATTTTCAGCCTATCTCGCACTTCATACCTCCTGGACCGACGGAAAATGGGTCGTGAATCTTGACGAAGCACGATCCGGTATCC
>JACQXX010000032.1 GCA_016208495.1 Acidobacteriota bacterium
AGTAGTCAGTAGTCAGTAGTCAGTAGTCAGTAGTCAGTAGTCAGTAGTCAGTAGTCAGTAGTCAGTAGTCAGTAGTCAGTAGTCAGTAGTCAGTAGTCAGTAGTCAGTAGTCAGTAGTCGAGTGTTGGGATTTTGGAATTCGTGTCAAGTGTATTTAGCTCCATTTGGGTTATTTAGGAGCAATTCTTTTCAAGAATTCGACGGATTCAACGATCCGGGTTTTATCTACTGACTACTGACTTATCAACTACTGACTATTCAGAGTTTCATCAACTCCTTCACATATTTGGGAGCAGGCGAACCAAACGACAGCATTTCATCGTGCATGGCTTTGAGGTTGGCATTCGTGCCGAGTTTGACTTCATAGGCCCGGCGGATGTCGTTCACTTCGAGGTTTCCCACAAAGTAGGTTGACAACTGGCACGATGACAAACAGGCCCGACGCCATTTTCCTGCCGCTTCACCTTCCTCCTGAAAGCCTTCATTCATCATCAAGTCCATTGCTTCTTTTTCAGTCATCCCCGCCGTGTGAATTTTCTGATCAATCATGGCATTGATGATGAGCCGCAACCGCATTTTGAGTTGCTGCATTTTGACTGATGGCCCGCCAAACCCTTTTTCAGCCATCAATTGCTCGGCATACGTCGCCCATCCTTCGACAAAGGTGCCGCTTGAAAAAATGGCCCGGACCATCGTCGGCGCTTTGAACTTATTGGCATGCATCAATTGCAGGTAATGCCCTGGCATCGCCTCGTGGATGGTCAGATTTTGGGTCATGTAATTGTTGTATTCTTTGAAATATGACGTGACCCGAGCGGCTGGCCAGTCTGTGGGAGTTGGAGAAATGGTGAAAAATGTCTCCCCGTTTTTTTCCAGCGCACCAGGAGAATCGCAATAGGCCACAGCCACACCGCGCTGAAATTCAGGCATTTCAATGATTTTGACTGGTTCATCCGGAACGGTCATCAATTGCTGAGTGCGTACAAATTCAGTGCATTCCTTCAGTTGTTTGGTCGCCAGCGGTACGATGGTTTCGTTATTGGGGCGGTCCTCGGCGAGTTTATCCAGCACCGACTTAATGACATATTTGCGATCTTCCAGTTTTTTGGCATCGGTCACTTCGGGAAATGCCTTTTTAAAGAGCGGCAAGGCGGTGGCAAACATCGTTTCCTGGGTTTGTTTCAATTCGCTTTCACACCGCTTCAGCAGCTCTTCTTTGGTGAAATTTGATTCAAGCGTGAATCGAAGTTTCGCCCGAAAATTTTTGTCACCGATGCGGAAATCACCAGTTGATTTCGGCAGGAGGTCTTTTTCAAGCCAGACGCCATATTCTTCAAGCGCCTTTGCCGCCTTTTCGCGGGCTGATCGGAGTTCGTCTTTCATTTCCGGCGCTGGAGAAAGAAACAAATCCAGATCCTCGGAAATCAGGCTGATGGTGCCTTTGTTCTGTAAAATGGCGGTTTCAGTATAAATTTTGGGCGGATTTCGCAGATTGGATTGAGCGCTGGCAACCAGGTCAGGAACGGCTTCAAGTCGCTTTTTCAAGTTCCCCAGCCGAATTTTCAGAGGACTAAAATCACGCGATACCAGTGAAAACAACGCATCACCCGGATTGTACAGCATCGGGTTCCATTCATGTTCGCGTAGGGTTTCAATTTCAAAAATCTCAGCTTCGACATTGGACTGCAAAATCTTGTAGTCAATGCGGTTAACAGCACTCAGGCGAGCTGGATTGATCGCGCTCAACGACTTGAGGGTTTCAACATTGAGCTTGAGACGCTGTTTGTACCCGCTTCGACTCCGGTCTGTCAGCTTATCGTCAAATTGATGATCGCCCAGGGTCGTAGCTGTCTCAGGGTTTTGTTTTAGAAATGACTCGATATAGCCATTTGCCAGGAGTTCGAATTTTTCATCTTCTGATTTTCCCGCCGCAAACAGCAAACCGGGGGTAAGGAGTGTGCTAATTGTCAAAATGGTGAAGAGCATTTTCATTTGGTAAATCCTTTTTTTTAATGCCGGGGACCCGGTGCCAAGTGCCTGGTACGTTGGACTTCAAAGGTATTGGTTCCTGGCACCAAGCATTAAGTACCAGTCACCTAAAGCTTGATCCCTGAAATCCATTCGGCGGCGCGAACGGTGTTTTGCATCAACATAGCAATGGTAAGTGGGCCAACCCCACCTGGAACCGGTGTAAAATCAGCAGCTTTCGCAATCGCATGACGTGGGTGGACGTCTCCGATTAAGGTGTATCCTTTTTTGGCCAAATCAGCCTGCCGGGCTGGGTCATCGCCAAAATATTCAGCGACATCAGCCTCGGTTGAAACCTGATTGATCCCGACATCAATCACAACCGCGCCAGACCGAATGTGTTCCTCAGTGACAAATGCCGTTCGCCCAATCGCCGCAATCAGCAAATCAGCTTCCTGGGCAACCCTGGGCAAGTCTTTGGTGCGCGAGTGGCAGATTGTCACGGTGGCATCACGATGCAACAGCAGGAGCGACATCGGCAGACCGACAATGGTGCTGCGACCAATCACTACCGCCCGACTGCCGCGAATCGGGATGTCATAAAACTTGAGCATTTCAATAATGCCTGCCGGGGTGCAGGCAACAAATCCTGGTTGTTTCAGCAAAAGCTTCCCAGCATTGACTGGATGAAATCCATCCACATCTTTGGCCGGGTCCACTGCCCAGAGAATCGCTTCAGCGTCAATGTGTGGTGGCAACGGCAGTTGAACCAAAATCCCGTGGATGTCTTTACGTTCGTTCAAGGTCCGAACCACCGCCAGTAATTCATCCGTGCTGGTTTCAACTGGCAGAACAATTTTTTCCGAATACAGACCCAGTTCAGCACAGGTTTTGACTTTGCTCCCAACATAAGTTCGCGACGCCGGATTATCGCCAACCAGCACAGCGGCCAACCCAGGTTTTACCCCGCGTCCGGTTAAAAAAGCCGCCTTTTCAGCCGCGTCCTGTTTAAGTTTTTGGCCAACCAGTTTTCCATCAAGCAATCGAGCAGACACAGAAAAAACTCTCCTTTGGAGTTGAGAATGAAGAATTGAGAATGAAGAATGAAGAATGAAGAATGAAGAATGTATTTGGTTTTTGGAAGGTATTGGACCCGATAGCAGTTCTTGAATGATCAGCGAACAGGCAGGCCCTAGAAATCATTTGAATTCAAGAACTTTTTGTACTTTGTTTACTTCAAGACCACTATCGGTACAGTCACCAGGCGGTTTTTTCATTCTCAATTCTTCATTCTCAATTCTTCATTCTTCAGATATTTGAAACGTCCATTTGAAAGGGTGTTTCGTCAATGAGTGTGGTCACGTGCGGCCAGAGCGTTTCCGGCAGCAGGCTTTCAAAACGGTCTTCAGACGCAAAGACATCGCGGACAGCCACGGCGGCCAATACTGCCGGGGTGGCATCCGCTTCGCGATGCGTTACGGCAAGTTCAACCATCCAGGCAACTTCGAGGAGACTCCCGAGCGAGTCCACCATCCGACGGGCATGCACGGCAACCCACTGCCGATCTCGATTGGCTTTCTGGTCCAGAACTGCTTTGACTTGAGCCAGCACACTGATGAAGCGGGCTTTGGTTTGAGCTAGAAAATCAACTGGCCAAAGATCCAGCACACGTTGAATTTCAGCCTGCCAGCGATCAAAGAGCGTTGACCGGGCAGCGTCGCGTAAAATCTGCAAACACAGTGTGTTATGCGCACCTTCCCAGGTTTCGATGATCATCGCATCGCGTACCAGGCGTGGTAATATGGTGAAATCTTCGACAATGCCATTGCCTCCAAACAGCATGGTGGCATCGTGAATCGAAGCCGTCAGGTTTTCCGCCGTTCGATACTTGGCCAGATTGACCAGAAACCGCTGCCACATGGATTGGTCCGTGTCGGCTGGCGAAAGCCCATGTTCATCTACCAGCGAAATCAACTTGAAGGTCAGCAACCGATACCGCCAGACCCGTTCAAGGAGCGTGACCAGTGTTTCCTGGACCAGCGGGTAATTTTCAATCGTCTGCCCAAAAGCAGTCCGCTGACGGGCATAATTTCGACCTTCCAGAAACGCCCGGCGCAAAAAACCACTTGCATTGACCGCGTTGTGAATGCGCGAGGTATTGAGCACATAGTGCATCAAGGTTTTAAAGCCATCGTGGGCGTCACCAATCAACCAGCCGGTGGCTCCGTCAAATACCAGTTCTGCCGTTGGGAGTGAGCGGGTTCCCAATTTGTCTTTTAACCGATGGTAAACAATTCGGTTCTGTGTGCCATCAGGTAAAACACGCGGCACCATGAACAGAGCAACTCCGTCAGTTCCAGCCGGCGCACCCGTTGGGCGAGCCGCCACGGCAAAAAATTCATCTGGATTCGAACAAAACCATTTATCGCCGGTGAGCGACCAGGTGCCGTCTTCATTGGGCCGGGCTTCCATCTCAATGGCGCCGACGTCGGAGCCGCCAACTCGTTCGGTGACAAACTGCGCACCCGCAAAAGGAGTATGAGCCGAACACAACGGCTCCAGATAAGTCGCTTTTAAATATTCCGACCCTTTAGCGACGATGGCCCGGATGAGCCCATCGGTACAGCTAATCGGGCACGTGAGTGAGGCTTCGCCGTTGTGCGCAAGAAAATAGATCAGGGCAAAGTGGTGTAAATCGTTGCGTGTTCGGGTAAACAGCCCTGTTTCCTGGGCCACGTCGCGCCGCAACTGTCGAGTGTGCGGCCCAAAATCAATCCCATCAACCCGGTTTCCAACCCGATCAAAATTCACAATTCGGGGCAACTGTTCGGGCCGATTCCCTTCCTGGGCCAGCATAAACCAGTGGTCTGTCACGTGCCCGGCACAGTTTTGCAACGATGCAAAAATTTCTTCCCGGAGCACCTCAGGTAACCAGTCACGCAATAAAAGCTGAAGACCTCGATCCTGATCAAAATAGTTAATGCCTTCAATGCCTCGATACTCAGTAAAATGTGTCATAAGTCCACCCGCCAGGACGCTTCTGCGGTACGCCCAGAAATCAATCAATCATTGTTAATGGACACTCGCCAATCCGGGAAGCAGTACGCGAAAATGAACTTCCGATGCTTCCCAGGATTTTTTGGGTTCGCGCCAGGCAGTAGAGATCAACCACGGCGTCTTGAATTCCTTCCGGCGAATTTCGATCCAGCGTACGCTTTTGATAGGTCAGAATGCGATCAGGAAAGAACTGGCGCAATGTGGTTTCTTCTTCAGGTGAATCAGTTGCCAGAAAAAAACGGGCCGAAGGATGTTGAGCGATCTCAGCCTGCATGGCGACTATAAATTTTTGCGTGGTGCTATTGGCAATTGCCCGGACGTGATCAGTTCGTCGAATATGAAGGCCCACGGTGTAGGCACCAAACCGGGAAGCCTCGGTTTCAACCCGTTCCTGAAGCTCGGGGATCAGCCGAAACTGGGCCGCTGGCGAACTGCTTGATGAATGAAAAAATTGCCAGGCACGAAAGTACAGTGTCGGGTAGTCGGCAAGTGTTCGAAAATCAAACTCTTTCCAGAGCAAGTTTGAAATTTCAAATTCATAGACAACCCGGTCAAACCCATAGTGATAAAACAACAGCTTATTAAGGTACCGGGCTGGTGCCAAGCACCGATAAATCAGGTTCTCTCTGGTAACTGGCTGGTTTTGATCAAAAAACCAGCGGCTTCCAGGCAGGTTTTTCAAGAAATTGGGATCATTTGACTCGGGAGTGCCAATGCTGATGCTCGGGCCGGTATAGTATCGCCATCGTTCCCGCCGTGACTGCCGGACTTCGACAACTGAACGGGGAGTCTCAAACAACGCGTCAAACCGACAATTCAGTTCAGGATTCAGTGACCAAATCACCGTCACCGGCTGGTTAAAGTCCTCAGCCAGTGACAGCACGGAAGACACAGCCTGCATTCGATTACATAGCCCAAAAAGTGGTTCAACAGTCAGCATGAGGAATGAAGAATTGAAAATGAAGAAAGTGGTTCGTGGTTCGTGGTTAGGGGTTAGGGGTTAGGGGGCGTAAAAAAACAACTTCCCCTTTTCATTTGGGACACCAGCATTTGGATTGAGCATCCCGGAGGGCTGCCGTTCGGATAGCCGGTCGGTTGGCCGCTTTGGGCCTACCACCGGTCACCAGGGCCACCCTTTGTCGTTCCGCGCTTCGCCCGCGCCCCTGCGGGGGCGCGGGCGAAGCGCGGAGAATGAGGGAGAGATTGATCCTTATTCCGGTGGTAGCTCGCAAAGCCGAGCAACCGACCGGCTATCCGAACAGCAACGCTTCGCGGTGCAAAACCAATCCCTGGATGTGGCAGAACACGCCCCAGGAACTTATTTTTTAATGTTCCCTTAGTACCAAGCACCAAATACTAACCACTAACCGCTAACCACTTATTTCGGGAATCAAAGGTAAACAGGTGTTTTGTTTGTATTCCAAACCTGCGCAGTCATGCAATGCTCGCCCGACAGCGCCAACCAGAATCTGGAGATGCTCTCTTTCATATGCTTAAACCATCTGTCCTCCAACCCGGCCACACCATTGGAATTATTGCCCCCGGCAGCCCAATTCTGGTTGAGCAGCTTGCGGCGGGCGTACGGGAGCTTGAACGACTTGGGTTTCGGACTCGCTATCGGGAAGACATCCTGGCAGCCGAACGGTATCTGGCCGGGTCGCTTGAGCGACGACTCACTGAGTTTTATGAACTCTGGGAAGATCCACGGATTGATGCCATCATTGCCGCTCGCGGTGGCTATGGGTGCCAGCACCTCCTGCCTTTTCTGGACGCAACGCGCATTCGCAAGCACCCGAAAATTCTGGTTGGATATAGCGATCTGACCGCCTTGCAGCTTTTTCTGCTTCAAAATTGCGAACTGGTGACCTTTCATGGTCCAATGGTGACCAAAGATTTTGCCGAAGGCCCCGCGCACTATGATTGGGATTCATTTGAGCGAGTGCTGTGCTACCCCAACTCTGAGAGAGCATTTTCCTCACCTGGAACCTCAACTTTGATCGGTGGTACGGCAACCGGACGGCTGGTTGGTGGGTGTTTGTCACTCATCACCGCATTGATTGGGACACCCTGGCAGCTTGAAACGCGGAATTCAATTTTGTTTTTGGAAGACGTGGCCGAACGACCGTTCCGGCTCGACCGAATGCTCCACCAGATGAAACTGGCGGGAATGTTTGACCAGGTTCGCGGCATTTTATTTGGGGAAATGTATGACTGCACCCTTCCCTCCGAAGCCGGTTATCAGCTTGAAGATCTATGCTTTGACCTGATCAAAGACATCGGCGTACCAGCCCTCTTTGGCTGGCAATCAGGGCATAGCCCAATAAAAAATCGCACGTTGCCTCTGGGCATTCAGGTCAAACTTGATGCTGACCGCCAGGAGGTGGAACTTCTGGAAGCCGCCGTCAGTGCGACAAAGTGACTAATGACAAGGTGACAAGGTGACAAAGTGATTAGGTGACAAGATAACAAGGTGACTGGGTCGCGGGGAAGGTTTGATCTGGTTTTTCTGAATTGACTCCCTGGCTCTTTCACTCTTTTCAGATTGACGACTCGCTACTCGCTACTCGCTACTCGCTACTCGCTCTTCTTTTGCTATTTCGCTCTTCCGCCAAACCAGTGTAAAGTAAGGTGTTTTCTCGGTTGTCAGTCACTTCGGCTTAAAAAACCCGGAACCCGGAACCCGGAACCCCAAAGAGGCAGGTTTTCATGCTTCCCTCGCCCAATGAACTTGTGGGACGCGTCTTCAATAACCGTTATCAGTTAACCGCGTGCCTGAGCACACGGAAGACAGTGTCTGTCTATCGTGCCACCGATCAGTTGGAAGGCACTGAAATTGCAGTCAAAGTGCTCCATGTCGGGGTATCGGAGGCTGATCAAATCACGCGGAAACGGTTTCGACGTGAAGCCCATGCCATGTCCCTGGTTGATCACCCAAATGTGATCAAAGTGTTTGAAATCGCCGATGCCGACATGGGAATGACGTTCTTTACCATGGAATTGCTGATTGGTGAGAGCCTGCTTGATTTTCTGTGTCGAATCGGCCCGCTCTCGCTTACCCAGGCGGTTGAAATCTTTACTCCAGTGTGTCAGGCCATCCATGCCGCGCACACAGTTGGGCTGGTTCATCGTGATATAAAGCCCGGAAACGTCTTTTTGCACCGGGATGGCCAGACTGAAGCGGTTGAGGATTCGGTGGGTCTGGTCAAAGTACTCGATTTTGGCATTGCCAAACCCCGCTGGGAGTTTCGCTCGGACAATGAGGAGGCAAATGTTTCAGGGGAAGGCACCATTATTGGCACGCCAGAGTACATGAGCCCGGAACAATGTCGGGGGGACGAAGTCACACCGCAAAGCGATATCTACAGTCTGGGTGTGATGTTGTATCGCATGTTGACGGGTCATGCCCCATTTGATGGACCACCGAGCGCGATCCTGATGCGGCATCTGGTGGCTGAACCACCGTCTCTTCGAATGCGTCGCCCGAATCTTCCGCCAGTGATTGAAACGCTGACGTTCCGGGCACTGGCGAAAACCCCCGAAGCTCGCTACCTTTCAGCCCTCGACTTTGCCAATGCCTTTACTGAGGCCGTCAGTCAAACCTACACCCCAGACTCAGACCAGATTTACCGGACAGTCTCCCCACCCGAACAACACAAAGACGCGATTGCCTCCCAGACGGTCGTCCTCAGCTCAGCCGATTTAGAGCCGCTCTCACGTGACCCCAACTCTGGACGGGTTTCAATCAAGCAATTACTTCGACAAATTCTCCCACTCAACTCAACTGGAGAAACAGACTGATTGAGTCTCCTCCCATCTCTATGCTAGAGTTTCCCCTTTTCAGTTTACCTGTACCTTTTCGTCTATCATTCATCAACCAATCTGCAATTATTTTTCCATCTTGTAAGGAGTCTTCCGCGCCATGAGTGCAAGCAATCAAATTGGGAGTGTCACACAGGTCATCGGACCTGTGATTGACGTTGAGTTTGGAAACAACTACCTGCCACCCGTGTATCAGGCCCTGCGGGTCACGAGTGACGGGTTTGAGGTGCCCGAACCCATTGATATCATTCTCGAAGTTCAGCAACACCTGGGTGAAGGCCGTGTCCGCTGTGTGTCGATGCTGCCGACCGAAGGCATCGTGCGCGGTATGAAAGCCGTTGACACTGGCGACCAGATTTCAGTGCCGGTCGGCAAAGGCACCCTGGGCCGGGTGCTCAATGTCATCGGTGAGCCGGTGGATAAACTGGGCAAAGTGCCTCACACCAAGCGCTACCCGATTCACCGTCCAGCACCGTCGTTTGAACAACAATCCACTGAATCCGTGATGCTCGAAACCGGCATTAAGGTCATTGACCTGATCCAGCCGTTTGTGAAGGGTGGAAAAATCGGGCTGTTCGGCGGGGCGGGCGTGGGTAAAACCGTGCTCATCATGGAACTCATCAACAACATCGCCAAGGGCCACGGCGGATATTCGGTGTTTGCCGGAGTCGGCGAGCGAACCCGCGAAGGAAACGACCTCTGGGAAGAAATGAAGGAATCCAAGGTCATTGACTTCGATAAAATTGAAAACTCGAAAGTGGCACTCATCTATGGTCAGATGACCGAACCGCCCGGAGCCCGTGCTCGCGTGGCGCTCTCGGGTCTGTCAGTCGCCGAATATTTCCGCGATGAAATGAACCAGGACGTGCTGCTCTTTATTGACAACATTTTCCGCTTTACCCAGGCGGGTTCAGAAGTATCGGCGCTCCTTGGCCGTATGCCTTCCGCCGTGGGATATCAGCCGACGCTGGCCACTGAAATGGGTGAATTGCAAGAACGCATCACCTCGACCAAGAACGGGTCAATTACCTCGGTGCAGGCCGTGTATGTGCCGGCTGACGACTTGACCGACCCGGCACCAGCCACGACCTTCTCGCACCTTGACGCCAAAACCGTGCTTTCGCGTCAGATTGCCGAACTCGGGATCTATCCGGCGGTGGATCCGCTCGACTCATCATCGCGCATCCTCGACCCACGTATTCTCGGCCAGGAACACTATGCGGTGGCGGAAGGCGTCAAGCGTGTGTTGCAGCGCTATAAGGAACTGCAGGACATCATCGCCATTCTCGGAATTGACGAACTCTCTGAAGAAGACCGACTCACGGTGGCCCGCGCCCGGAAACTCCAGAAATTCCTGTCGCAGCCCTTCCACGTGGCCGAACAGTTCACCGGCATCAAGGGTGCCTATGTGAAACTGGCCGACACAATCCGCAGTTTCAAGGAAATCCTCGACGGCAAACACGACGATCTGCCGGAACAGGCGTTCTATCTGGTCGGCACGATTGACGAAGTGGTCGAACGAGCAAAGAACATGTAAGACAAGCTTTGAGTCAGTAGTCAGTAGTCAGTAGTCAGTAGTCAGTAGTCAGTAGTCAGTAGTCAGTAGTCAGTAGTCAGTAGTCAGTAGTCAGTAGTCAGTAGTCAGTAGTCAGTAGTCAGTAGTCAGTAGTCA